>JANQHK010000065.1 GCA_028282685.1 Phycisphaeraceae bacterium | reverse complement strand
CGCACCCATTCTGACACGCATTGCCTTCATCATTCTGATTGCCTCGGCTGCGACACCCGCCCACGCGGGCTACCCCGATGGCTTGAACACCTACGCCGGGTATCACATCATGCATGGTGGTGTGGACCCCAGTGGATTTTCGTCCAGTCCGCCACGAAGACAAGTCACCGGAGAGCCGATTAACATAGAGATCCCACCGCCTGTGTATTCAAGGCCCACAGGGCTGGGCACGAGGACATTTTCTAATAATAGTGTATTCGGAAAAAACTTCTTTAAGTTGGGTAAGGGCGGAATCGCTGAGGCATTTACCAAAAGCACCGGCAATGGTGAGCTACTAAGTAATGAAAACAATGAGTATTGCTCGGCTCTGGATGAAAGAACGTATACCACGGAAAAGGTGACGGCCGAACATTTTTTCAGTTTCGGTCGTGATCTAACAATAGGTCGGGCAATCCAGCAAATCGCCGATCAGAATCATGTCCTGACCGATCCCGGCTTTGGCCATGGAAGAGTGTGGGCTACTGTGCAATTCGACATAGAGCGCGAATGGAAATGCTGCTGTTCCCTGCATGGATATGCCTACAAGCCGGGTAAAATTGAAGGAGAATGGAAATTAGAGACAAGGGTTGATCCATTTGATGGTTTTGGATTTGGTCGTATAGGTGATAAAATTGTCCAACACCTAGTTACTATCGATGCGGTACAGACTAAGTTAATCGGGACATTTACACTAGGCGAGTCATCATGTGACGAAAGACCATTTCGCAACAGCACGCTTGAAATAGAACTCGAACTCGACTAGGAGCCAAGCCATGCGAATATTTTTTCGAGCTTCCTTCTCATTTGTCGTGCTAATCCTTCTTTGTCATTGCGTAAGCGAAGACCAGTATGCAGGACGGAAAGCAACAAGGGCGTTTCAAAGTCGGTTTGGAATCGATATTGCTGACCATAGCTCTGAGTCGTATTGCTATCGCTTTTCTTCTACATACGTATTGGAGCGGTACAAGATTGTGTGTGAGAATGATATCCTGGTACACTCAATAATTAACCGGCTGGGTCTGAAAAAATGCTCCGATTTCAGGGCGGGCGCCCTGTTTGACAAACCCATTGCATGGTGGTGGTATCCGGACAAAAAGACATTTATCGAGAATCGCAACCAATGGGATAGTCAATTTAAAAGTGGAGAGATGGATCTGTACAGCAACTATGAAAATCTGAATGAGGTTCCTAAAGACACCATAAACAATGAACCTTACATATGTCTTTGGTGGTATCCTGAGAAAAAGATTTTCTACATGGAATTCACGGATGATTGAAATCGGCGCCTTGGCGTTACACTTATTAGAAAGCCGCACCCGCGCCATCACGTTGCAGAAAAATCAGTTGATATGACCCGCTACCGGTTTCTGTCCTATTCAGCCCGACCTTGCGCATGAAAAAACCCGGCCGGGCCGGGTTCGGGGGAGCTGATGCTGCATGGCAGCGAATGTTCATTAGCTCAGTTCTTCCAGCAGGGCGTCCAGCGTCGCTTCCAGCCGCTCGGGAGTCTCATATGTTTCTGCGTCGATTTCCGACCGCACCTGCTCGATCAGGTCGGTCCGAACTTCGGGAAGCCGGGAAAGCTGGTCCAGCAGGCGGGCCTTGGTGGACAGTTCCACCTTGTCGCCGCTGCGTGGGGAGGCTGCGGCGGCCTGCTCCTGCGAGGCGGCCGATCGCCGCGCCGCCACTTTGGCAAGCGCTGCGTTGTTCGGCTGTCCGATGGGATTGATCTCGCTCATGCTCACTGCTCCTCATGGTCAAGGATGCGATCGTCCGGGCGCCTCCCTGGCCCAGCCGACCGTATGTGCGTCGCTCATTCCGTTACCGCTTACTCACCCTACATATCGTGCATGCCCTGGCCGCGGCTTGAAGTTTTTTTTCGTGCCCTGAAAAACTTTAAACCTATATTTTATTTAATGTTATCTTCATGAAGCCGTCTCCGTGGCGCAAATTTTTCCTGCCAAACTGACACCATATCTTGTGTAATGCCTTTCAGCGTTTACCCAGTTTACCCAGCTTCACGTTCGGCGCCGATCCACCCAAAGCGGTCCCGCTGCGGTATCATTAAGTCCGTGAAACGTTATCTCGCCATCGATCCCGGCGATAAACGCACCGGTCTGGCCGTCGGCGACGATCTGCTCAAAATCGCCAGTCCCGTGGATTGTCTCCACGCCAGCACCCTCCAATCCCTTCTGCAAGCCGTCGCCCGGGCCATCGATGACCACTGCCCCGATGAACTGGTCATCGGCATTCCACTGAACATGGATGGCGCCCCCGGCCCCGCCGCCGAAAAGGCACGGGCGCTGGCCCGGTTGCTCCGCCAACACACCGGCATACCCGTCCACGAAGTTGACGAACGGCTGACCAGCTTCGCCGCCGACCAACTGATGCAACAGTCCGGCCTGACACACAAGCAGAAGAAGGCCCGGCGCGACGCCCTCGCCGCCGCCGCCATCCTCAACGATTTTCTTCAACGTCCCGGCGTCCCTGAAATGGACTGACGATCCCTGCCCTCACTCATACGATTCTATTATGTCAAACCAAGACGTCCTTGATCGTGCCAGCGCCGCTTTTCAAACCGAGTTCGGTGAGCAGCCCACCCTCGCCGCACTGGCCCCCGGCCGGGTCAATCTCATCGGCGAACACACCGATTACAACGACGGCTTCGTCATGCCCCTGGCCCTGCACGAATGCACCGCCGTCGTCGCGCGACCCAACGGCAACACGCACTGCCGCGCCCTCTCCACCGACTTCCCCAAACAAATCGCTGAGTTTGTCGTTGACGAATCCCTCGCGCCCGGCGATCCCGGTTGGTCGAATTATCTGACGGGCGTCGTCGCCCAGTTCATCCGCCACGGCCATTCCGTGCCCACCTTCAATGCGGCCGTCGCTTCCGATGTGCCGATCGGCGGGGGGCTCAGTTCCTCCGCCGCGCTCGAGGTCGCCGCCGCCACCATGCTCGAGCAGTTGGTCGGCATCACGCTTGAACCGATCGACAAGGCCCTCTGGTGCCAGGCCGCCGAGCACCAGTTCGCCGGTATGCCCTGCGGCATCATGGATCAGTTCATTTCCGTCATGGCCGAGGCCGGTCACCTGTTGCTGATCGACTGCCGTTCCCACCAGACCCGCCAGGTCAAGCTCGACGATCCCGCCGTCGCCGTGCTCGTGACCAACTCGAACGTCAAGCACGAACTGACCGGCTCGGAATACCCCACCCGGCGCAAGCAATGCGAAACCGCTGCGCGAGCGCTCGGCGTCAACGCCTTGCGCAACGCCTGCATGGACATGCTCGAAGAACAAAAGGGCAAACTGGAAGACATCGTCTACCGTCGCGCCCGCCACGTGATTGGCGAGAACGCGCGCACCACGCAGGCCGCCGATGCGCTCGAGGCCGGCGACTACGCCGCCGTCGGCGAACGGATGAACCAATCGCACGATTCCCTGCGCGATGACTACGAAGTCAGTTGCCCGGAGATCGATACGCTCGTCGAAATCGCCCG
>JANQHK010000121.1 GCA_028282685.1 Phycisphaeraceae bacterium | reverse complement strand
GGGCAAGGCCAACCGCATGCTGGCGCGGCGCTGCCGTGATGTGTTCAGCGTCTACCCGACCGAAGCGCTGGGCCCGTACCAGGCGATCAGCATGCCGTTGCGCTCGGCGGCGATCGGTCCGCCGGATCGCCCTGCGGCGCGCGCCGAGCTGGGCTTTGTTCCGGATAAGCCGTTGCTGTTGATCACCGGCGCCAGCCAGGGCGCTCAGACCATTAACCAGGCCATGATTTCACTGACACGTCGCCAGGCGTTCACCGAGCGCATGGCCGGTTGGCAGATCCTTCATCTGGCCGGATCGAACAACACCGCCGAGGTTGAACAGGCCTATCTCAGCAAACACCTCGACGCCACGGTGCTGCCGTTCACGGAGAAGATGGGATTGGCGTGGAGCGCCGCGGACCTGGCAATCAGCCGCGCCGGGGCCGGCAGTGTTGCGGAAATCATCGCCAATCGTACGCCCACGGTTTTTCTGCCGTATCCCTATCACCAGGATCAGCACCAGCGACGCAACGCCCAACCGCTGGTCGATGCCGGGGGCGCGGTGGTGTTGGCAGATCGCATCGATCCGGCACGGAATGCCGAGCAGTTGCTCGAAGTGTTGACCTGCCTGTGCGGACAATCGGCCCAGCGTGAGCCCATGCGTCAAGCCCTGGCGCAGCTCGACCGCGGCAACAGCGCCGATCAACTGGCCGAGCGGCTGCTGACGCTGGCCCACCGGCCCCGATAACCGTTACCTTTATGCGTTGGGCGGGCAGGGGTATACTATCGGTTTTGACGTGATCCCCGGACCCGCCATGAACCAGCCCGCTGCCGACAACTCCTTGCCCGACCAGGCCGATGTGGATGCGCTGGTGCGGACGGTGGATCGTTACATCGACGAATATCTTTCGCAGCGTTCGCTGCCGGACAATTTGCGCCAGGCCATTCGCTATGCGGCGCTGGGACCGGGCAAACGGATGCGGCCGATCCTGGTGCTGCACTCCTGCCGGGCCGTGGGCGGGACGATGGAGCAGGCCCTGGCTCCGGCGGCGGCCATCGAGATGGTGCATGCGTTTTCGCTGGTGCACGACGACCTGCCGGCAATGGACGATGACGACTTGCGACGGGGCCGACCCACCCTCCACCGCTATACCAACGAAGCGATGGCGATCCTGGCCGGCGATGCGCTGATGGGCCTGGCGTTTGAGGTGATCGTCACGCGGATCGACTCGCCGGCGCTTTGCAGCGCGGTGATCGGCGAACTGGCCGCCAGCACCAACGACATGGTGGCTGGCCAGGTGTACGACACGCTGGGCGAGTTTCCCGGTGACATGCCGCCGCGCGATCGCCTGGAGATGATCCACCGCCACAAGACCGGCGCCCTGCTTCTGGGCTCGTGCCGGATGGGGGCGTTGTGCGGTGGGGCGGATGATGCGAAAATGCAGGCGATCGATCGCTACGGACGGGCGATCGGACTGATGTTTCAGGTGGTCGACGATCTGCTGGACGTGACGCAGACCACCGAGCATCTGGGAAAAACCGCCGGCAAGGATGCCGATCAGGAGAAATTGACCTATCCTTCGGTATTGGGCGTGCCGGCCAGCCACGCCGAAGTGGATCGCCTGCGGGCCGAGGCGCATCGGGCGCTGGACGAACTGGGCCCGGCCAGTGATCCCCTGCGTGGACTGTGTGATTATCTGGCCGTGAGAACCAAGTGAGACTTGCATTGTCAATCAACTCGACTTCCCGTCGCATCGTCAAAGGCCGCGCTGCGCGTACCGCCGCCGCCCAGACCACACGCTGATCGACCGACTGCCCCGAGGAAACGTCCCATGCCGTATCCGCTCCTGCGAACCATCCAGTGCCCGGCCGACCTGCGGGCGCTGTCCATCGACCAACTCGAACCGCTGGCTACGGAAATCCGGCAGGCCATCTGCGACCAGGTCTCCCGCACCGGCGGCCACCTGGCGCCGAACCTCGGTGTGGTCGAGTTGACGCTGGCGCTGCATTACGTGTTCGACTTTTCGCAGGATCGACTGCTCTTTGACGTCGGCCACCAGTGCTACCCGCACAAGCTGATCACCGGGCGGTTCGGCCTGCTCAACCAGTTGCGCCAGACCGAAGGCATGGCCGGCTTCCCCGAGCCGCGCGAGAGCGATTACGATCTGTTCAGCGTCGGCCACGCTGGCACCGCCATTTCCACCGCCGTCGGCATGGCGCGGGGCGATCAATTGCTGGGCAACACCAACCGCCGGGTCGCTGCGCTCGTCGGCGATTCCTCCATCGTCAACGGCATCGCACTGGAAGGCCTGAACAACGCCGGCACGCTCAAACGCCAGTTGCTCGTCGTCCTCAACGACAACGGCATGTCCATCGGCAAGCCGCAGGGCGCCCTGGCCGGGTATTTCGACAAGGTGCGCCTCTCGCAGACTTACAAGGAAATGAAGAAACGCGCGCAAGAGGTGCTTCGCCATCTGCCCGGTGGGCAGACGCTCGAGGAGGTTTATCATCGCTTCGGCGAAATGACCAAAGTCGCGCTCGCCCAGGACCACATGTTCGAGAAATTCGGCCTGCTCTGCCTCGGTCCCGTCGATGGGCACGATCTGCCGACGCTGATCGAAACGCTCAACGATCTCAAAGACCTGGATAGTCCCGTCCTCCTGCATGCCAAGACGATCAAGGGCAAGGGCTTCGAGTTCGCCACGGGCGATCCGACGACATTCCATTCACCCAAACCCTTCCGCGTGGAGGGTTGCCGCGTCGAGCTCAAAAGCAGCGGGCGCAGCTTCACCACCGCTTACGCCGATGCCATGATCGAACTGATGGCCGAAGACGAAAAGGTGGTGGCGATCACCGCGGGCATGCCCGACGGCACCGGACTGGCCAAGGTGGCGCCGGAGTTCCCGGAGCGCGTGCTTGACGTGGGCATCGCCGAGAGCCACGGCACCGACATGGCGGCGGGCATGGCCAAGGCCGGCCTCAAACCCTTCGTCACCATCTACTCCACGTTCATGCAACGCGCCTTCGACCAAGTGTTCCAGGAAGTGGCGTTGCAGGGTCTGCCCGTGCGCTTTGCCATGGATCGCGCGGGTCTGGTCGGCGGCGACGGGGCGGTGCACCACGGCTTCGCCGACATCGCCTTCCTGCGTCTCTTCCCGAACATGGCGTTATTGGCCGCGATCGATGAACCGACGCTCAAAGCGGCGCTGCGTTTCATGCTGAGGTGCGACGATGGCCCCTCCGCGGTGCGCTACCCGCGCGACAGCGTGACCGTGCCAGCCGTTCAGCCCGACACCCCGCCCTTTGAGTTGGGCAAGGCCAACCCACTCGCCGGCGGCGATGACCTGGCGATCTTGGCCTACGGCATTCCCGCCTACGATGCGCTGGAAGCCCGCACGCAACTCGATCACGATGGTTACTCCGTGGCCGTCTACGATGCGCGCTTCGCCAAGCCGGTCGATCACGAATTGATCGGGCAACTGGTCGAATCCAACACGCCGATCCTCACGCTGGAAGATCATGCCGTCGGCGGCGGGTTCGGCTCGGCCGTACTGGAATGCTGCAACGCACGCGGCCTGCCGACGCATAATGTTCATCGCCTCGGCCTGCCGGACCGCTGGATTTACCAGGGCGCGCGCAGCGACCAGAAAGCCGAAGCCGGCATCGACGCCGCTGGAATTGCCCGCGCCGTCCGCCGCGTGCTGGAAACCGGCTCGCTCCCGCCGATCACCATCGAAGCCCACTCCCCGACACAGCGCCCGCGTCCAATGCGGTAATTGCGATGACCGAGGAGTCGGTGTTCATTCGTGATCCGTAGTCATGGTGATTGAAATTCTTGTCGCCATTTGGATGATGGCTATTGCCGGCACGGCGGTGACATTTTTCCTTTTACGAAAAAGACCGAATCCCAAAATCGAGTGGTGGCACAACGTCTTTTTGTATGTGGTCTTAATTCCAGACACCGTCTTGCTGCTGCTGTGGTTGTTGTTTGGTGGGTAGTGAAGTAGGTTCGACGGGGTGCCCCACTTTCGCCCTGAGCGAAGTCGAAGGGCAAAGTGGGCAACGTCCTGACGCCATCCACCCACTTGCCCTTCGGATATCCGTTATCCCATACCCGATATTAAGAGCACCTAACAAAAAGCCGGTCTGGTGGGCGCCACGGGCCGGCCGAAGGCAGACCCGTGCGAACCTCATCGGTCTGCCGCTTCGCGTCCGATCGATGGCGCCCCAGTCGCTCCAGTATTTTGTTAGGCGTTCTAACTTACCCGTGCTGGTTGATGATGCGGTCGATTTCCTTGCGCGCGTACAGGGCGATTTTCTTCTGGGCTTGCTTCCGGTCGGCGGATTGGGTTTCCAGGTCGCCGAGGATGAGGATGTTTTCATCGTTGACCCGGTTTGCCGGGCCGGTGTAATTGAATGAGCCGGCGACGACGACCTGATCGTCCAGCACCATCAGCTTGTGGTGCAGCTTGTTGATTCCGTTACCCTTTTTCACGCCGTACAGTTTGGCGCCCTTCTGCTTGAGCGGTTTGATGGCGGCCCACTCCTTGTTCTTGTGCTGGGCGTCATCGTAAGCACCGCGGATCGGCATATTCAGATCGAGCAGCTTGAACATGGTGTCGTCAATGCCGGACGACTCGGAGAAGGTGAAGATGGCGAAATCCACGCGCTTCTTTGCCTTGAGCATCTGTTTCATGATTTCCATTTCCGGGTTGTGGTCCGGAGCGAACAACACGCGAATCGGCACGTTCGAGACGGTGGTGTCCATGGGGGCGGGATCGTGGCCTTCGTTGAGTTTGCCGAAGTGTCCCTTCTGGATTTCGCGGAATTCCCGGGCGTATATCCTGGCGACGTTTTCATCGTGAATCACCACGATGTGGTTCAGGTTGGATGCGGTGCCGGTCGGGGTGAAGTTGGTCGAGCCGGTCAGCAGGGCCTTGCGATCGCGGATGATGAACTTTTGGTGGAAGATGCTGGTGTTGTAATCGCATTTGACATCGATGTTGGTCCGCAGCAGGGCATCGTGCACCAGGCGGTTGTGCTCGTTGGAGCTTTTCGGGTTCGATTTCCAGGGCTCCTTCTGCTTGTTTTTCGAGCGCAGGTAATCCTGCTCGATGACCAGCTTGACCAGCACCTTGCGTTTGCGCGCCGCGATCAGCGCTTCGGCAATCGGGCGGCTTTCCAACTCCTGCACGGCCACTTCCAGACGCTTCTGCGCCCCGTTGATGAAATCCACGATCACCTTTTCCAGATCGTCCGGCGCGCCGACCTGCGAAGGCCCGGCGTAAAAAGAAACCTTGCCTACCTGGATTGCCATGCCTTGTCCTTTCCGTGATAGAGTGCGGATTCGGATATGGGCCAATGCCCCCGATTGTAATGCGCAACACACACAACCCCGTGACAAACACACCACCGGCCGGTTCCACACTGCACTGAATTTTCTGCTTGAACGTCGTACCCGGACTGCAAATCGATAACGTGGTGAACTCTATCAGCAGGCCATGATCTGTCAATTCGGGAAAATGCTCAGGTCAGTCATTTTTCTGACACTTTTTCAACGCCGGCGTCCTGCCTTCAGGCAAGGATGGTTTGGCATGACATACAGCGGCGAGCACCTCGGCGTACTGTTTGTCCTATAATGCTCGCATGACCGACCCTTCCACGCCACCGGCTGCCAGTGATCCGTTCGTCGAACGTCCCGGTTGGGATCGTTACTTCCTCGATTTGGCGGAGCAGGTTTCCCGACGCTCACCCGATCCGAGCACCAAGCACGGTTGCGTGCTGGTGGATGCGGACAAGCGTGTGATCTCGACCGGGTACAACGGCCCGGTCGCCGGCCTGCCCAACGAACTGGTGCCGCTGACCCGTCCGGAGAAGTACGATTGGTTCATGCACGCTGAAGATAACGCGGTGTGTTTCGCCCGGTGCGACTTGCGCGGGGCGACGGCGTACGTGACCGGTGAGCCCTGCGCCGCGTGCTTCCGCCGCTTGCTGCAGGTGGGGATTCGGCGGATCGTCTATGGCGATCGCGTGGCCAGGTGCATCAACGACACCGAACGCCAGGCCATCAGCCAGATGGCCCGGTCGCTGGGCGTTGAGGTCGTGCAAGTCGATTAGTTCCCGGATTCGGCCTTCGCTTCCAGGTCGCGGATCCAGATGTTCTGGAATGCGACGGGGTTGCCGTGGTCCTGTAGTGAAATCGGCAGGCGGTCTTCGTGCTTTTTATAGGGCGGGCGTTTTTTCCAGGCCGTGGGACCGCCGAGCTCGAAATGGTCCTGCACGAGGACGTTGTTGAAGAAGACGGTGAGCGTGGCGGGTTTGATCACCTTGCCGTCGTCATCGAAGCGCGGGCGGCGGTAAATGATGTCGAACACGTTCCATTCGCCGGGGGGGCGGCAGGGGCTGACCTTCGGCGGGTTCTGGCAGTAGATCGCGCCCGCCCAGCCGTCGGCATACGTCGTGTTTTCGTAGCAGTCGAGCACCTGTACTTCGTAGCGCTTGCCGCCGAAGAACACACCGCTGTTGCCGCGGCTCTGCCCGTCGCCTTTCGCCGGGGTCGGGCTGCGCCACTCGATGTGCAACTGGCAGTCGCCGAAGCCCTGCTTCGTTTGCAGGTAGCCCGAACCCCGCCCGCAGACCATCGCGCCGTCTTTGATGGACCAGTCTTGCTTGCGCTTTGCTTTCTCGTGCGTCCACCGGTTCATGTGGGTTCCGTCGAACAGGACAATCGCATCGGACGGCGGGGCCTGTTTGACGTATTCACCCGGCGTGACCACCGGCGGCTTGGGGCGTGCGGGGTCGTGAACCTTCCAGCGTGTGTCGACCTGCGCGCAGGCCACCGAAATCAAGGCGAGCACCAGAACCATCATCAAGGCGGTGTGAGAGCATTTCATGTATCGATTTCCTTTCAAACACCCCCCTCGCCTGGCTTCTCCCCACATGAGGGGAGAAGGGGTGGAGGATTGTTTACATCACTTTCCAGCCGCTGCGGTATTCGCGGTCGAGGTATTGATTGGCTGAGACGATGTTGGTGATCTTGCGCGCCTTGGCGTCGAATGTCAGCTTCTTGTTGACGCGCATGGCGACGTTGCCGAGTTGGATGACTTCGGTCATCGGGCCGGCGTAGTCGAAATTGGACTTGGGGAAGTCGGGCGATTCCTTGCCGGTGGCGGCCAAAATGAACTCCTTGGAATGACCGGGCGACTTGATGATCTTGGGCATCAGGTTTAATTTGATGTGCTCTCTCATTTCCAGCATACGGCTTTCGGGAACCAGGCGCGGCGGGTCACCGTAGTCGCCCGACATGAAGATGATGCCCCGTGTGCCGATGAACAGATTGCCGGTTTTAGTAAGATCGCGGTCCATCGCAGCCGGTTTTTCCGGTTTCAATCCGCCCTCATACCAGTAGCTGACGAACCCGGGGCGTTTGTCGTTGGCGGCAAAGGTGTACTTGATCTTGCACTGGGTGGGGTAGGTTTCGCTGTTGTGGTCGACGACGATTATGGGCTCGACGCTGACGGGCCAATCGGCGCCCTGCACCCAGAACATGCCGTCGTAGGTGTGGCAGGCCATATCGCCCATGGCTCCGGCGCCGAAGTCGTACCAGCCGCGCCATGTGAACGGGCAATACGTCCCGCGACCTTTGTAGTTTTCTTTGGGGTGGTGGTAGGGGCGCATCGGCGCCGGTCCGACCCACACATCCCAGTCCAACCAGTCGGGCGATGTGAAGGCGCCGCCGCTTTTGCCCGGGATGGGGCGGCCGCAGCCTTGCGGCCAGCGGGGACGATCGGTCCAGGTATGCACTTCGGTGATGTCGCCGATCAATCCGTCCTTGACCATCACATCGAGCATGCGCCAGCCGATGTTGGCGTGGCCATGGTTTCCCATTTGTGTGGCGACGCCTTGCTTCTTCGCTTCGAGGCGCAGGCGGTGGGCCTCTTCGACCGACCACGTCAGCGGCTTTTCGCAGTAGACGTGCTTTCCGTGCTGCAGCGCGAGCATGGCGGCGGGGTAATGGTGATGGTCCGGCGTGCCGACCACCACCGCGTCGAACTCTTTATGCTTGCCGTTCTCGAACAGCTTGCGGTAATCGGTGACGGCGATGGCATCGGAATATTTCTTCGCGGCTTTGCCCAGCGCGTGCTTGTTCGGATCGCAAAGGGCGGTGTGATTGCACCCACGCCAGAAGAGGTAGCCGGCGCGTCCGCCGACCGCGATATGGGCTACGCGCAGATTTTTCGCCTGCTGGGCGTGGATGATCGCCGGTCCGAGCATCAGGCCGCCCGCGGCAAGACCGGTGCTTCGCAGGAATTGACGTCGTGTGGTTCTGGACATGCAGAATATCTCCTTGTTTGCGACTGCTACAGCCGTGTGTTGTGAATCACGGCAGAGTCATCTATTGTAACAGGACGCTTGAAATCGGCCATCGCGGTCGTGGATCGCCTTGATATTCGGACAGCTAAACACCAGGATTTTCGAGGTAAACGGGTATGCAAACGACACTGATTCTGCTTAAGCCCGACTGCGTTCAGCGGGGTTTGTGCGGCCGAACGATCGATCGCTTTGAACGCAAGGGGCTGAAGATCGTCGCAGCGAAACTGGTGCAGGTGACCGAAGAATTGGCCCGCAGACATTACGCTGAGCACGAGGGCAAACCTTTTTTTGACCGTCTGCTCCGGTTCATCACCGCCACACCCGTCTGGGCGTTGGCGATCCGCGGCCCCGAGGCCGTGACCGTCTGCCGGAACCTGATCGGCGCCACCGACGGCAAGCAGGCCGCGCCCGGCACCCTCCGGGGCGATTTCGGTATCAGCAAATCCACCAATCTCGTTCACGGCTCGGATTCGCCGCAGTCGGCCGAGCGCGAGGTGGCGTTGTGGTTTGACGCGTCGGAACTGCACGACTGGGATCGCACGCTGGAGTCGTGGATCGATCCCTGATCGTCTTGAACAACACGGAGCCGGACATGAATGAAACACGCCCGCCCATCACCCGACGACGGATGTTGGCTGCGACGGTGGCCGCTTGCGCCGCGCCGCTGATCGTTCCGGGCAACGCCGTCCGCGCGGCCGCAGCCTCGGGGAATCGCAAGCGCGTGTTGCGCGTGGCCCACCTGACGGACATACACGTCCAGCCCGAGCGCGGCGCCGGCGACGGCATGGCGCAATGTCTCGATCACGTCCACGACCTCGACGATCCGCCCCAGCTCATTCTCTTCGGCGGCGACAACATCATGGATACCTTCGCCAACACCAGACAACGCGGCGAAGTCCAGTGGAAGCTCTGGCACAAGATGATGCAGGGTCACTGCCGTATTCCACACAAGGCCTGCATCGGCAACCACGATGTCTGGGGCTGGCACAAGAAGCACAGCCAAACGACCGGCAAGGAGCCGGGCTGGGGCAAGGACTGGGCCATCGATGAGCTCAAATTGCCGGGCAGGTATTACAGCTTCGATCGCAGCGGCTGGCATTTCATTGTGCTCGACTCCACGCATCCCCATCCGGACGAGCCGGACAGCTACATCGCTTGCCTCGACGAGCAGCAGCACGAGTGGCTGGCGGCCGACCTGGCCGAAATCCCCGCTCAAACCCCGGTGCTGGTGCTTTCCCACATGCCGATTTGCAGCGTCACCGGCCCCCGTCCGCAGGATGACAGCCGGTATCCGCAGTGGCAGGTGTCGCGCTCGATCATGCACGTCGATGCCCGGCGCGTGCAGAAACAATTCCACAAACACGGCAACGTGCGACTGGCCCTGTCCGGCCACGTTCACATGATCGATCGGGTCCGCTTCATGGGCACGACGTATTGCTGCAACGGCGCGGTGTGCGGAGCGTGGTGGAAGGGCGATCGGCCCGGCTGCGACGAGGGTTACGCCCTGATCGATCTGTACGACAACGGCAGTTTTGAAATCCAGTACGTGGCCTACAATTGGCGGGTGCGCAAGGTATAATAAGTGATCTGGAAACCGCTGGGGTAAGGAGACTCGCTATGAAATGTTGCGGCTTCTGCGGCGTTATGACCGACTTCGTCCTTCTGCTCAACCGCGTGGCGCTGGGCGGATTCTTCCTTGCCGCCGGCTGGGGGAAGGTGCTGGGCGAAGGCGGCGTTGAAAAATTCAACGCCAATTACATGGGCATGGTCGAGAAGATGAACAAGCTGGCCGTGCTTCCGGCCTGGATGCTCGGCGAGGACTGGAGCGGGTTTCACAATGCGTACAGTCAAATCGTGCCTTACGCGGAGATCATTCTGGGCGCGCTGTTGATTATTGGATTGCTCGGGCGTCTTTGTAGCTTTCTGATCGCGGGTATGCTCGCCAGTTTCACGGTGGCGCTGTACGGCGCCGGGGCGTTCTACAGCGGTTCCGGACCATTTCATACCAACGTGATCTTGGCGCTGCTGGCGCTGCTGCTGGTGTTTACCGGGGCGGGACTGTTCAGCGTGGATCGCTGGCTGTTCGGTTCGGGCTGCAAGCGTGAAAACAACAAAGAACTGGAACCGGTGGATGCGTCGCGCCTGGTCAATACACCGCACTCGCCGACCAACGACGAGGTGTGACTGCCTTCCCAATCGGGTCCCCGTGCGCTACTCGACTGGAAATTTCATGGTCGAGGACGGCCATGGCGTCGGCGGGCCTTCTCCCAGTCGCAGGTGTCTTTCCACACCTTCCAGCCCGCGAGGAACAGCATCTGCGTGATGTCCTCGTGCCGGAACTCGTCCTGGCCCAAGCCGAACTTCTGCAGCACCTTGCGCGCCGCCGCCTTGGCGTACTGCTCCATCCGCTTGATGACTGCTTGCTCGTCAGCCATGGAACCTCCATCGGGCCAGCGCTGGCCCTCTATCTGCTTATCCAATCCAACCACCCGAATCCCGCCACGAATTCTTCTCCGGGATCGAAAAGTCCGGAATTGACAGCCGGACCACGCCACCCGATAATCTGATCCGACTTAAATCATTTGAAGGGGGACCGATGGGGCGGGATCGAAAACAGAATCGACGCAACGGCAAGGCAAGACACTCGCGTCCGGCTACCACCCATCGACCCGCTTCATCTTCCCGCCCCCGGAAGTTCATCCAAGCCACACTGATCGTTGTTTTGCTGGCCCTCATCGGCGGATGGCAACCACCACAACCCATGACACCCGGCGTACCGCAACCGGCCACGCCGTACGTGCAACCCTTCGATCATAACCCTCAACCTGATCCGTTCCAGAGCCAGCCATGAAGATTCGATCCCTCGCCATCATCGCCGCCGCATTCATCGTCACCGCCGTGGCCACACCTTCTTTCGCTATGTACCACGCAGGCATGGGCCGCTTCATGCAGCGCGACCCGCACGGCACGATGAACAGCCCGACCGCCCCGCGCGTCGGCATGGCCGACCCCGCCGCTGGCGGCGGATTCGTTGCCCGCGATCCGATGCCAACCCAGCCGCAACCGGGTCTGCAATACGCGGACGGCATGAATCTGTACCAGTACGTGCGGAGTCAGCCGATTCGTTACGTAGACCCGTCGGGGCTGGCCTGTAATGTGATAGTGAAGCGAGTTGAGGCTGACCTCAAAGCGTCCGCCGGAAACAAGAGATACGGCCACGAATGGATTGTCATTGGAAGTACCAAGAGCTATGGGTGGTGGCCAAAAGATCATGTGAGCGGCAATGCGATCCTTGATGCGATTTTTGGTGTAGAGGGCGAGATCAATCGTGGTCGTCCCACGGATCCCTATCACAGCTACACACTCAAAGTTGGAGACATGACATGGGAAACGAAGAAGAATACCCATTGGCTTATCTTTGACAAGAAGATTGAAGCTGGTACGTCCAAGGGCACGAAATGCAAGTGCGCCACTTGCAAGGACATCACTGACTGTTTGGACTCATTTGCTGGTAATTATGCAGGCAAGTGGTCTTTGCTGCGGAGCTGTCGCACGTTTAGCAAAGAGGCGCTCGATGCCTGTTGTCTGAAGAAAGGCAAGAAGACCGTGGTCAAGAAGTCCTTCACAGGGGGGCCATGATTATGTGGCAAGCAGTTTCACTGGGCGTTATTGCTCTTCTATCACTGATCAGTTTCGGATGCTCTTCTGGCTGTCGGTGTAGCCATGTTCACTCATCTGAGCCCAACGTTCCGCGTCGCGCATTCTACAGCCGGACGGAGCTGAAGTTCATGCCGCCCAAGGTCTTTGATGAGATTCCAGCATCGGAAGTCCCGGCATATTCTGGCTCATACGTCGAGGCTTTGTACGACAAGCAGGGACGTATGATTACGCTGAAGCACTTCTCAAGCGGGCACCACCAGTACGCCACGGCGGAGTATACGTACCACAGTAACGGGAGTGTCCACACCCAGACGGAGGTGCTGATAGAAGATGGTATGGTCATAACCACCTGGTACTCGCCGAAGGGCAAGTTCATGAGGAGGCAACGCAATATATTGTCCGAAGATACTGATACGACCAAGTAACAACGCAGAAGACTCGACGTGCTGAACCACAGCAGCCGCCTCAGCCACCGACACACACGCAACATCTCGGCTGGTGAATGCAGCCCAGTGCCGCAAAGGAACATGACGATGAGTAGAACCAACCTGATCGCAGTCATCCTCAGCTTGATGGCCTTGGCAATCGTCTCACAGGACGCCTTCGCACGTGGCCGCATGTATAATCCAGCACCCGGCCGGTTCATGCAGCGAGACCCGCTTGGCACACCGCTCCAACCGTCAATGGCTCGGAATGTGTCGCCGACACAATTCACGCAACGGGATTCGGTTGGTGCCCAATACACCGATGGGATGAATCTGTATCAGTATGTCGGAAGCAACCCACTTGTCCGCGTGGACTCCTCAGGCCTTGAGTGGAAGGTAGTGCGAAATAATAGTAAGCGGCGTGCAACTGTCACAGGAGAATGCGGCGACAAGGTTTCTGATCTTGCCCCAAAGATCAATATGGACCCCGACAAGTTCGTTCTCTGGCTCAAAGTTGAGGACGGCAAAGCTCGACCGAAGACCATTGACGAGGGGCTTGCTGAGGACAGAACATTCTCGGTTCCCAATGTTGTATTTGTGGGCGTTGGGGAGATGAATTTCTTCGCGCGTGGCTTCACGGGCAGCACTCCTGGCAAAGTGGCGCAGATACTTCAGAAGAAGGGCTTCAACGTCGATTACCAGGACTGGTATTTCATGGACTCGTGGAAGGCGGGTCAGGCAACCAAGTATGGTCTTGATCAGTATGGCCTTGTGTATTTTGGACATGGCATGGCGCCTGGAAAACCTGGGTGGCGCGGAAAGAAGAGCGGGGATGATGACATGACAGGTTGGCTGGCCCCAGCATCGGACGGTTCTGCAGGCTATATCTCACCTGGACAGTTCCATGACGGCCAACTCGGCTTGTTGATACTGAAGTCGTGCTTTGCTGCCAACGGTGGTTGGGCCGCAAAAGTATCTCCAAATGGGACCTCATGGCTTGGCAATGGATTTGAGGCGGCGGGATTTGACTTTGGCGTTCTCGATACGGCAAGACAAGCAAAATGATGTCTATCGTAGCAGTTGTGTGCATGATCTTGGCGTGGGGCACTTTGTTGGTGTTGACGCCGCACATGTGGTTGGCTACCTGCGGCCTAGTTGCGATCAGCATGATCACGGCCGCAGTAGGCGTGGCACGGCAGGCGAAATCTATGGTGGATTGGGTCACCGCTGTGCTGATTGTTTGTCTTGACGTTGCCGTTCTTGTTGTAGCACTCAGATGAATTTCGAGACTGCGTCGGCAGTAGGCGGAGATAGCCGTGATTTTGCTGATTGGGCATGTCTTTCACCATGCATCCGGGCAACCGCAAATGTCTACCCTCTCTCACGCGAACTCGATTATTGTCATGAACCCACCACCTGTACCTCGCCCCGCCACCAGGCGAACGGCACGTTTTCCAGTCGGGTAGCGCACGGGTCCCCGTGCGCGAGGTTGAAATCGCATGGCTTACTCCACACTGCGTGATTTTCTCGATGCCCTTGACGCCGCCGGCGAGTTGCACCGCATCGCCGCGCCGATTTCGCCCATTCTCGAAGCGGCCGAAATTACCGATCGCATCAGCAAGTCGCCCGCGCCCGCGCTCAGCGATGCCGCCGCGATCACCGATCCGCATCACCATCAACTCGGCGGCAAGGCACTGTTATTTGAAAATGTGAATGACTCGGCCATGCCGTTGGCGATGAACGTCTTCGGCAGCTACCGCCGCATGGAAATGGCGCTGGGTTGCACCGACGGGGGGTTCGCCGCGCTGGCGGGGAAAATCGAAGCCCTGCTCAAGCCCGAGCTGCCCGCGGGACTGATGGACAAAATGAAGAAGGGGCTGGAGCTGGCGAAAATCGCTTCGTTTGCTCCGAAGGTCGTCGGCAGCGGCCCGTGCCAGCAGGTGGTGCGCACCGGCAACGAGGTCAACCTGTTCGACCTGCCCATCATCAAGTGTTGGCCGCTCGATGGCGATCTGCAGGCCGTTGGCTGGCCGAACCTCTCGCCCAATGCAGGCGACGGCCGGTACATCACCTTCGGGCAGATGTACACGATCCATCCGGACGACGCCGGGCGCAAGGGCCCGCGCCCCAGCCGCAACATCGGCATGTACCGCGCGCAACTGCTCTCGCGCAACACCACCGCCATGCACTGGCACGTGCACCACGATGGTGCCCGTCACTGGCGCGCCTGGAAGCAGCGGGGCGAGATGCCGCTGGCGATTGCGCTCGGAGGCGAATCGGTGTTGCCGTATGCCGCCACGGCGCCGCTGCCGCCGGGCATCAGCGAACTGCTTTTCGCCGGGTTTCTCAATGACCGCGCCATCGAGCTGGTCCCCTGCAAGACCATCGACATGCACGTTCCGGCCAACGCGGAGATCGTCATCGAAGGAGTCGTCTCCACGCAGGCGCTGCCGGCGGGAAATCCGAAATCCGAAATCCGAAATCCGAAATTTGATCTCGGCGAGGGCACGGTTCTGGAAGGACCGTTCGGCGATCATACCGGCTTTTACTCCCTGCCCGATACCTACCCCGTCTTCACGGTCCAGGCGATCACGCACCGGCGCGATCCGATCTACCCGGCGACGATCGTCGGCCCGCCGCCCCAGGAAGACTATTACCTCGGCAAGGCGACCGAGCGCGTCTTTCTGCCGCTGCTGCGCACGCTTGTGCCCGATGTCCTCGATTACGACCTGCCAATGTTCGGCGCGTTCCACAACTGCGCGTTCCTCAAGATTCGCAAGGAATATCCGCTCCAGGCCAGGCGGGTCATGCACGCGATTTGGGGGGCGGGGCAGATGGCGTGGACGAAAATGCTCATCGTCGTCGACGACGATGTGGATGTGCACGATCACGAAGCGGTGCTCTTCCGCCTCTGCGCCCATTGCGACCCCGGGCGCGATATCGAACTGGTGCACGGCCCGCTGGACATTCTCGACCACGCGGCCCCGCATCTGGGCGCGGGGATGAAGATCGGCTTCGACGCCACGGCGAAAATCCCCGGCGAAGAAGTCGGCGGACACCCCGTCCGCGACTACCCGCCGTATTTAAAGATGTGCGAGCAGATCAAGGAGCAGGTGACGCAACGCTGGGGAGAGTATGGTTTGAAGTAAGAAGTCAGAAGTAATCAAGCCGGACCTGAGTCCGCGAAGGTCCGGATCAATGCTTCGTCATTCCCGCGCAGGCGGGAATCCAGTGGGTAGCCATTGTATTGTGGGATGTAAATTGTTTTTGCTGAATGGAGATAAACATGCCATCAGAAAAACAATGGGTCGAGTTGTTGTTGCCTCGTCTCAAAAGGGACTTGGATACGCTGTCGGTGAATGGCTTGAAAGTTAATGTGGAAACGGGAAAGCGTCTTACGTATGCATATGAAATAGCACAATATACAAACCAAGGAAATCCCAAAATCAACACTAGGGCATATCAAACCGATCTGTCGATATGTGAAGTGGCTGATTCTGGGGACTGGATACCAAGAGTGATTATTGAGTGCAAGTGGGCCAGTATCACCACACATGACGCGCTCACTTATAGTGCAAAAGCGGCGACTCACAAGCACGTTCATCCCTACTTGCGTTATGGGATTGCTATTGGTGGTTATGGTAAATCATCATTGCCGCCGCGTCTGATACGACATGGTGCTTATTTTGACTTTATGCTCATCCAAGAATCAGAAGAGCCCACGGAAAAAGAATGGAGTCAATTAATAGGAATACTTATTCGTGAGGTTCATGCATCACGTATGTTGCAGCAGATATTAGACAGAGGGAGAAGCAAGGATAAATCACTGAAGTCGGTGCATCGAAGGTTGATTCTTGAATGATGATACACGGATCATCAGGGATGTGTAGATGGCCAAAGTAACGAGATAGGGGATGTTAAAAGCCCTCGAACATTTCATCTCTGGATTCCCGCCTCCGCGGGAATGACAAAATCTGAATTACCGATCAACCAGTTAACCGATCAACCAGTCAACCAATTCATTCCCATCGCTCATCACCGAAGATTTCCTGTTCGGGTTTACGGTCGGCTTCGTCGATGTCGCGGATCATGGCCGGATCGGCGGGCGGGCCGACGGGCATCATCGCGACCACGCGCGCCTCGTCGGGCACGTTCAGCAGTTCCCTGACGGCCGGTTCGTTGAACGCGCCGATCCAGCAGCTGCCCAGTCCCAGTTCCACCGCCGCCAGCGACAGGTGATCGAGCGCGATGGCCAGGTCCATGTCGACCGAGCTGTATCGCCCGGCCATGCGCGGGTAGGCATCGGCGGGATACCCGCAGGCGACGACGATCAGCGGGGCGGAGGCGATCCACAATTGTTCGTTGGCGGCCTCGGCCAGTCGCTGGCGCATCGACCACTCGGTAACAAACAGGAACCGCCACGGCTGAATGTTGCAGGCCGAGGGAGCGTAACGCAGCGCTTGGCGCAGTTGTTGCCGTTGATCGTCGGCGATGGGCTGATCGAGAAACGCGCGCACACTGCGTCGCAGGCGAATGGCTTGAAAGACGTCCATGGTATGGCTCCTGCTGATGTGTCCCGTCCAACCGAGCCGATTATACCGCGCCGCCGATGTCGAATGAATGATTGGTCATCCCTGCGACCGGCACAACCGGCACAACCGTTACATCCGATGCGATGGCCGGTTGCCGCGGATCGCCGGCCGAATGCGGTCAAGCCCGCGCGCCGGCTGCCCGATTCCTATGAATGGTTTCATGCGACGCCGTGGCCGGATGATCGCCCGTTACGGATGCAGGGTATTTCATGTCCACCATTTCCAGTCAGGTGAGTCTGCCGGTCAGCCCGGCTCTACAGGATCGGCTGAATCGCCGGTTGGTGCTGTTGATGGGCCTGCCGGCGCTCGATGCGCAGCGTCGCGCCCTGCATCGTGAGCCGGGTCTGCCTGATGAAGCGGTGCGTGAGCTGGCGCGGCAGGTGCGCGAGAAAAAGCGTCCGCCGGACGGCGAGGCGATCGCACAGACCCTGGCCAAGCTCAGTGAGCAGATCGAACGCGTCGAGAAGCGCAAGAACGCCGATTTGCAAGAGCGCGACCAGATGCTGCGCGCGCTGCGCATCGGTCACCGTCAGGCCACGGTCATCGCCCGGCACGCCGAGTTGACCTCGTTCATCCTCAGCGAATCGTTGGAACTCGTGGCGGACGAGCCGTTGCTTGGTGCTTTCCGCAAGCATGGAGTCGAAGCGGACGATCTGTTCGCCTGGACGGTCTACGGCAAGGCGTTGGACGGATTCGATCACGCCCTGCAAAAACGGATCGAGCAAAGCGACGATGTGCAGCGCGGTAAGCTGTTGGCTCTGCACGAGGCGGTGGCGTGGGAGCGACGGTTGTTCGAGACGATTCGCACCGAGGCCTTCTGGCGCTGCTACGAACATGCCGCGGCTCTGCTGGTATCCAGTCAGCTTGAAGAGATGGTCAAGCCGTACGTCCGCTGTTTTCTGCGGCACGCCCACGTCATCCATGCCCCCTGGATGATTGATGAAGACGTGTCGCACCGTTGCCTGGAAGATTGCGATCAGCCGGTCGTCGAGTACGACGGCGTCACGCGCCGTCTACCGGTCTTCTTTGCGGATGAGTACATCGATCTGGCGGCGTGGGGTTACATCACGCCTTCCCCCGACGAAGACCTGGAATTGAACGGCCGCAATACCGAGACATGGAAGATCGATCGGCTGCGCCGGCGATGGATTCACGGCCAGCACACGCTGGCGACGCTTCAGCAGCGTCGTTCAGAAATACTCAGCCAGATCGCGCAACTGGAAGAGAACAACCAGACGACCGAGCAGGAAGCCCGGCAGATCGACCGTCACGATCCGCAATATCACCAGGTGCGCCAGCGTGCGCGTGATCACGTGCAGAGCAACAAAGTGACGATCGCTCGCCTGCGCCGCGCGCTGGTCATCATCGACAAAAACAAGGTTCCCGCGGTGGAAGAGAACATCCGCGAGGCCCGGGAGAAACTGGACGCGATGCGGTTTCAAGCCCGGCCGGAACTTCTGGCGCGGAACGAGGCGCGGGCGATCCGGCGGATGTGCCGTCTGTGCGCTCACTTGCACGAGCCGTTCCTGCCCGCCCAGGCGGCCGAGGCGGCGTGGAAGGATTTCGGATACCTCAACGATCGCGATATCGTGACCGAGGTGGCGGGCGATATCGAGCGGCGTGATCCCGGCATTTTCCAGTGGATTTTGGCGCACTCGAAAAAGATGGAGAACCGGGTCCACGTGCGCCAGGCGCCGTATTTACTGATCGTGCCGGGCTCGGGGCAAATGGCGTTGTCGATCAATCCGCGCACGGGCACGGAGGTGGGCCGGTTGGTGGCGCCGCAGTGGAACCAGCGCCGCGATGCGCTTCCGGCCATGATGTGCCAGGCGATGGCGGACTTCCGATTCGACACCTCGCGCAATAGCGGGGGCGTGGATTGGATGCATTCGGATACGCTGGCGTCGTCGTATGCCACCGAGCGATGGAACTACCGCAAGCGCAGCAAAGACCGGCGCGACAAGGCCGGGATCGATATTCATCAGACCGACCGGGTCAACTTCCGCCGCCACTACCAGGCCTACCTCGATTCGGCCGACGAAGGCGGGCGCAAGCTCTTCTACAAGTGCCCGGAAATATACGAGGCCTTTCTCAAGTTTATGATGCTGCCCGTCGGCGTGCTGCGGTGTAAGAAGGCGTGAGCCGGCTGATTGGTTGCCTGGTTAACTGGTGAAGCCGGACCTGAGATGTCCCCAGTACAAACGAGGGACGACGAAGGTCCGAATGCGTGTTTGCCGTTACAACACCGACAAGCGTTTCATCGGCTCGGCGATCAGATCGTAATTTTCGTGACCGATCACGCGGCAGCGCACCACTTCGCCGGGACTGTACGGATTCTCGGATTGCACGTAGGTCAGCGGATCGATCTGCGGCGCCTGGTGTTTCGTGCGGCCGAGATATACATACCCTCCGTCCCTTCGTCCCTCCGCCCCTTCGCCCCTTTCCGTCTCCCCGTCGATTAAAACGTCAAATTCCTGCTGCCGCTCGGCCCAATGCTGGTTGCGCGCAAACACCCGTTCCTGTTGGGCCAGCATCAGCTCGTCGATGCGCCGGGCGATCACCGCATCGTCCACGGCTTGGCCCTTGGCGTGCATCGAACCGGCGGGGGTGCCGGGCTCCGGGCTGTAGGCAAACACGCCCAGGTGCTCGAAATCGAAGTCGCGGATGAAACGGACCAGTTCGTCGTGTTGCGCATCGGTTTCGCCGGGGAAGCCGCTGATGAACGTGGTGCGTATGGCGATGCCGGGCACGCGATCGCGCAACTTGTCGAGCAGCGATTCGATCTGCCGGCGGCCGGTGCGGCGTCGCATGGTGTTCAGCACGTCGTCGTTGATGTGCTGAAGCGGGATGTCGAGATAGGGCAGGACGTTCTCCAACGACGCCAGCGCGTCGATCATCGCGTCGGTCATGCAGGAGGGATAGGCGTACATCAGGCGCAGCCAGGCCCCGCCGAACTCGCCCGCCAGTTGATCCAACGCGCTCAGCATGCCCACCAGGCCCGGTTCATAACCCAGATCGTCCCCGTAGCTGGTGGTGTCCTGTCCGATGAGATTCAGCTCGAAGGCGCCGTCGCTGAACAGTTCCGTTGCTTCGGCGAGGATGTGCTCGACGGGCTTGGATCGCATCTTGCCGCGGATCGAGGGGATGGTGCAGAAGGTGCAATGTTGGTTGCAGCCCTCACCGATGCGCAGGTAGGCGGTGTGGCGGGGGGTGAGGCGCAGGCGGCCGGTGTCCGCTTCGTGATAGCCGGCGCCGGTGATGCCGCGCTCCCGCCGGGCCAGGGTATCGTTGGCGGCGATGGAGGAATAGGCCGGAGCATCGCGCCCCGCGAAAGTGGATTCTGCTGTGGCGGAGGATTCACCGCGCACCGCGTTGACAATGCGGTCCCGATCGAACACGCCCAGCAGCGCATCGATCTGCGGGCACCATTGCAGCAACTTCGCCCGATGGCGCTGCACCAAACACCCGGCCACGATCAGCCGCCGGCACGTCCCCGTATCTTTGCGCTCGGCGGCTTCGCGGATCACTTCCAGCGATTCTTCTTTCGCCGCCTCGAGAAAACCGCACGTGTTGATGACAATGGCGTCGGCCTCGGATTCATCCGCCGCAACGATCAGCCCGTCCTCCGCCAACAGACCGAGCATCTTTTCGCTGTCCACCAGGTTCTTCGGGCAGCCCAGTGAAACGAAAGCGACGGATTCAATGGCGGTGTGTGTGGGGTCTTCGGACATACTTGCGTTACTCATTGGGTATTTGCCACGGCCGGCTTGACCGCCCGCGTGGCGCTCAGTCCGGTGTATCGGGTTTAACCGGCATCGGCACACATTGTAGGCGGTTATGGTGTGGTCGAGTTAATTTGCTTTCTGGTGCGATTCACGCACGTTAATATCACCGAGCCCATGAGGATGACGATCGGCCCCTCCACCGCCGCCCACCACCACGGCATGCCGAGCCACAGGTCCAGCGCCAGCACGGCAATGCCGAAGGCGATCATCAGCTTCATGAGGAAGGCGATGACATTTCGATTGGCGATGACATCGAAGCTCAGGTAAAGCAACATCGCGCCCAGCATGGCGTAGAGCAGGGAGGCCGAGCGAGCCAGGTATTGCACGATCAGCCCGTCGGGCAGCGCCCCCAGCCCCAGCGCCCGGTGGGATTCGGCCATCCACCGGGTCGGCATGACCACCGCGCCCAGGGCCAGCAGTTCCACAGCCCCTATGAGTCTCAGCAGCCATGCCACGGTGCGGGCGGACATGCCGATTATTGTACCGCGGTGGATTTCCGTCCGCCGCGCTTGGCGAACGGTCCGTAATGGGTCACAATAGGACACGTAGAGAACACCCGTCCCTCTCATGAAAGCGAGGATTTCCCGTGCCACGAATCCTGATCCACACGATGGTCTGCGTTGCGGTGGCGGTGGGGCTGATCGGCTGCGGCAAGTCATCCGGCCAATACGCCGGGGATATCGACTTCCTGCTCAAGCATACCGATACGTTTGAGCTGACCGACGCCACGGGTGTCGGGCGCGTGGCCGTGACTCCCGAATTTCAGGCGCGCGTGATGACCAGCACCTACGCCGGGTCGGCCGGACGTTCCCTGGGCTGGATCAATCCCACGGCGATCCTCAACAAGCACACCACGGCGCCGTTCCATCCGTTTGGCGGCGAGGAGCGATTCTGGATCGGGCCGGAGGGCGGCCAGTTCGCCTTTTTCTTCCATCCCGACGATCCGTTCGACACGAAACACTGGTTCGTTCCGCCGCTGCTGGATACCGAGCCGTTCACGCTGGTCGACCGCCAGTCGAACTACGCGGTGTTCACGCGCTCGGCATCGCTGAAAAACCGCGCCGGCTACACCTTCGACATGAAGATTGATCGGTCGATTTCGGTGCTCGAGCCGGACCGCATCCGCGTGTTGCTGGGCGCGCGTCCGGGCGATCCGCTGGCGATGGTCGGCTACGAGACGGTCAACACACTGACCAACACCGGCCGCCAGAAATGGACCGAGCAGACCGGCATGCCGTCGATCTGGCTTCTGGGCATGTTCCCCGCGACGCCGCACACCACCGCGGTGCTGCCGATCCGGTCCGGCGGAACGCAGAAAGTCGGACCCCGCGTGGTGGTGTACGACACGTTCAACAAGTTGAGCGGCGAACGCTTGCAGGTTCGTGAAAACGTGATCTACTTCAAGGCCGACGGCCGTTTCCGCTCGAAGATCGGCATCCCGCCGCAGCGCGCGATGCCGGTGCTTGCCGGTTACGATGCGAAAAACAACGTGCTCACGATCGTGCAGTACAACCTGCCCCAGGGCACGACGCATTACGTTAAAAGCACGTGGGAAACGCAGAAACAACCGTTCGCCGGCGACGTGACCAACAGCTACAACGATGGCAATCTCGGATTCTACGAACTGGAAAGCTCTTCCCCCGCAGCGAATCTCGAGCCCGGCCAGAGCATCCGGCACGTCAGTCGCACGATCCACCTGACCGGGCCGACCGAATCGCTCAACCTCATCGCCAACGAGGTGCTGGGCGTGACGCTGGATGAGATCAAGCAGGCGTTCCGGTGATCGCGGTTCGTGCGAGAGCGGCAGACAAAACACGGACTGGATGGAATCGCAAAAACGCAAAGGCCACAAAAAGGTCGTCGCGTGTGACGCGGCGGCTTATCGAATTAACAAGTTAACGAATCAACGAATTAACCAGTTAACCGAATCACACGTCCAGGTTCTTCACTTCCAGCGCGTGGTCTTCGATGTAGCGGCGGCGCTGTTCGACGTTTTCCCCCATCAGGACGCTGAACAGTTTTTCCGCTTCGCTGGCCGCGTCCCAGTGGACCTGCAACAGCACGCGGTTCTCCGGGTTCATCGTGGTGGACCACAGTTCCTCGGCGTCCATTTCGCCCAATCCCTTGAACCGTTTGATCTCCATGCCGTGCCGGCCGATCTCGTGCACGCCGTGCAGGATTTCGACGATGTTCGGGATGTCGACGACCTTCGGCTCGTCTTTGCCGTTGGTGGTGAGCAGGGCGTACCGGGTCGCCAGTTTCTCTCCGGAAACCGATTCTTCCTGGACCAGCGCGTAATCCTCGATGGGCAGGCCGATCTCGGCGAGCTGCGGGAAGAGTTTTTCCAGGTCCTTCACCTCGCGCAGTTCCTTGCGGGAAAGGCGTGAATCGCTTGAAGCGGCACTGTCTTCGCTCATCACGTCATCGCGGATGCCGCGCTTGGCCAGGGCCTCGGTTTCCTCCTGTTCCGACCAGAAGTAGAGGTCTTCCCCGCCGATCTGCACGCGAATGCGCGGCAGGCGTCCCCGGCCTTCGGGATCCCGGCTGCGCAGGGTGAGAAACTCGGTAAACACGATGCCCCGCCGCGCCACGATCGTCGTCAACTCGTGCAGGTGGTCCAGCAGTTTCAGGGCCTGGCGCAGCTCGTCGTCGGCCAGTCGGCCGGTTTCGTTGCCTTCGTCGTCGCGCAGCACCAGTACGGTCCCGTCCAGGCCGAGGTTGGTCAGCACGTCGCGCATGCGCTTTTCGTTTAGGACGAACTCGCTCTTCTTGCCGCGTGAAACCTGGTATAGCGGGGGCTGGGCGATGTACACACGGCCGGTGCGGACCAGGTCCGGCATCTGGCGGAAGAAGAACGTCAGCAGCAGAGTGCGGATGTGCGAGCCGTCCACATCGGCGTCGGTCATGATGATGACCTTGTCGTAGCGGAGTTTGTCGAGATCGAAATCCTCTCCGATCCCGCATCGCAGCGCCTGGATGATCGTGCGGATTTCCTCGAAGCCGAGGATTTTATCGATGCGCGCCTTTTCGACGTTGAGAATTTTGCCTTTGAGCGGGAGGATCGCCTGGAATTGCCGGTCGCGTCCGGACTTGGCCGAACCGCCGGCCGAATCGCCCTCGACGAGATACAGTTCGGTGCCCTCGACGCTTTTTTTCATGCAGTCGGCCAGTTTTCCGGGCAGGCCGCCGGATTCCAGCGCGCCCTTGCGGCGGGTCAGTTCGCGGGCCTTGCGCGCCGCTTCGCGCGCCTGCGCCGCGAGCAGACCTTTCTGGCAGACCCGCTTGGCCTCGGTGGGTTTTTCCTCGCACCAGGCCGTCAGGGCCTGTCCGACCACCGTGTTCACAAACCCTTCCACTTCGCTGTTTCCCAGCTTGGTCTTGGTCTGACCTTCAAATTGCGGTTCGGGCACCTTCACCGAGACCACGGCGATCAGTCCCTCGCGCCAGTCGTCACCGCTGGGCGTGGCGCCTTTGACCAGGTTGCCGTTGCGGGCGTAGTTGTTGAGGGAGCGCGTCAGGGCGGTCTTGAATCCGGACAGGTGCGTTCCGCCCTCGATCGTGTTGATGTTGTTCACAAAGGTGAACATCGTTTCGTTGAAGGCATCGGTGTACTGCATCGCCACGTCGCAGACGAGATTGTTCTGTTCATCGGTGCGGGTGAAGGAGACCGGCTGGCAGAGCGGTTCCTTGTTTTCCGCCAGATGTTCGACGAAGGCGACCAGGCCGTCGTCGAAGCGGAAGGTGTCGTTGCGGGCCGGTTCGCGTTCGTCGGCGATGTGGATGGTCAGTCCGGGGTTGAGGTACGCCAGCTCGCGCAGGCGCGCCGCCAGCGTGTCGTAGTTGAACACCGTCTCGGAGAAGATTTCCGGGTCGGGCTTGAAGGTTTGCTTGGTGCCACTTTTGTCGCGCGTGCCGATTTGTTGTAGTTCGTCGGATACCCCGCCGCGCTCGAACTTGATGGCGTACACCTTTCCTTCGCGGGCGACTTCGGTTTCCATCCGCTCGCTCAGGGCGTTGACGCAACTGACACCCACGCCGTGCAAGCCGCCGGAGACCTTGTAGGTGTCGCGGTCGAACTTGCCCCCGGCATGCAGGACCGTCATGGCGATCTCAACGGTGGGGCGACCGTTCAGCGTGGGATTTTCATGCGAGTACGGCCCGACGGGAATGCCCGCGCCGTTGTCGAGCACGGAGCAGGAGCCGTCCGGGTTGAGCGTGACGGTGATCTGGTCGCACCGACCGGCCATGGCTTCGTCGATCGAATTGTCGACGACTTCGTAAACCAGGTGGTGCAAACCGCGCAACGCGGTATCGCCGATGTACATCGCCGGGCGCTTGCGCACGGCGTCGAGGCCTTCGAGAACTTTAATCGAGTCCTCGGAATAGCTGGGTGTGACGGGTGTTTGATCGTTGTTGGGCACGTCGTGTTTTTCGTCCATGAAGTCGTGTTTCGTTGGTCCGGGCGGGGGCTGATCTAACGGTGGATTCGGCCCGCTCTGTAATCCCGATATTGTAGCGGAAAATGCCGCGGCTCACCAGTTGAAAAGAGCCGGGCATGCCTGGTGTAATTGTTTGCGGGAACTGGATTTGCGCGGGCCTTCGGGGGCTCGGTCCCCACCGTCCGTCCGGCGGTCGATTTGCGGTTTGCCGAAGTGGATATCGCGCACGGAACCTGCCGGTGCCGGGCGAGGAGATCCCCCTCCGATCGCACGAAACTCCGTGCGATTTCAAGACAACGCGCCTGGTTTTCTGGTGGGCATGGATGGCAAGTCAGTGGCATGCACGACGCGCCATCGGTACGCTGATGGCAATGAAGGTTGCTTTGCTGTCTGAAGCCGACTGGCTGGAACGCGAGGCCTCCACACTGCGCCGCATGATCGTCGGCTTGGCCGGTGAGTCCGTGCGCCTCGTGCCGGTCATGCCCACCACCGAGATCAGCCCTTACCTGCCGATGGTCAGTGAGAGGGTCGGCTATCCGACCAGCCGCCTGGCCTGGTGGAGGCGTTGGCAACTGCGCCGTGCCGGCGAACGTCTGGCCGAACTGGAGGTCGACGCCTTGCATGGCTTGGAAGCCGATTCCGCCGAATCCGTGCTGCGACTGGGCGCGCAATTGAACCTGCCGACGATTTGCAGTTGCTGGACGGCCGACGGGATCGAACGTCTGGCGCGCACGCGCGGCCTGGCTGCGGGCCAACCGGTGGTGTACACCCTGCCGACCGAAGCGTTGATGGAGCGTGCCGCCACGGCGCTGGGCAGTGGGGCCTCGTTGGAACGGGTGCGTCCGGGCGTGCTGATCGAAGAGGAGACCATACCGCCGCCGCTGGAAGATCCTGACCAGTCCCTCAGCGTGTTGATCCTTTGTGACGGCCGGGTGGACGATGCGATCTCCGCGATGCTGCGGGCGCTGTCGATGGCGAAATCGAACCTGCCCCAGTTGCAGATGTTCTTCTACATGCTGGGCAACGGCTCTCGAAAACTGTGGCAGGCGGTGGCGCGCATGGGGTTGCTCGGCCAGGTCACGCTGCTGAAGCCCGGCCCGGGTGTGCGCAACCTGGTGATCCAGGCCGACGCCGTGTTCCAGCCGCAGGCGATCAGCGCGGTACGATGCGTGTTGCTGGAAGCGATGGCGGCCCGACGGCCGGTGTTCGCCGCGGCGGATCCCGTGCTCGATTACCTGATCGACCAGCGCACCGCGACGCTGCTGCCGCCCGGCAAGCCCGATGTCTGGGCCGAAGCGCTCAACCGCTTGGTCAGCGAACCGCAGGCCCAGCGCTCGCTTGGTGAATCGGCGCATCGGTACATCGTGGAGCATTACTCGGCTTCGGCGTTCAACCGGCGCCTGATTGAAATCTACGCCCGGTTGACCGCCGAGGCGTTGCCCTTTGATTCGCAGAAGTAATACGTTCGGGAGTTGTTCATGCTTGTTACCCACACCATCGACCAGACACGCCGGGCCTGCTGCGCACTGCGGCCGTTGGCGCTGGTGCCGACGATGGGCGCCTTGCACGAAGGTCACCTCACCTTGATCCGCCGGGCGAAGCAGATCGCCGAACACGTGGCGGTGAGTCTTTTTGTCAATCCGACCCAGTTTGCTCCGCACGAAGATTTCGATCGCTACCCGCGCCGGTTGGAAGACGATCTGGCCGCGTGCCGGGCCGAGGGCGTTGCGGTGGCGTTTTGTCCGACCGTGGAGGAAATGTATCCGCCGGGCGAACCGCAGTTGAACGTCAGCGTGCCTGAACTGGCGCGCGACTTGGAGGCGGCCTGGCGTCCCGGCTTCTTCGACGGCGTCTGCCGCGTGGTCGCCAAGCTGTTCGGCATCTTTGTTCCCGAGACGGCTTGCTTCGGAATGAAGGACTACCAGCAACTTCTGATCGTCGAGGCGCTGGCGCGCGGCCTGGGACTGCCCACGCAGATCGAACGCTGTCCCACGGTGCGCGAGCCGGACGGTTTGGCCTGTTCTTCGCGCAACGTTTACCTGTCCAAGATGGATCGCCAAGCCGCGCTGTCGCTCTGCGGTGCGTTGCAGGAAGCGCGGAGCCGGCTTGCCGGTGGAATCGGCGATCCCAACGAGATCGAACCGCTGATGCGCGAGCGGATGACGCAATCCGGCGTGAACGTGGATTATGCCGTGGTGCGCGATCCGGATACGCTGGAGCCATTGCAGCGGATCGACGGGGCGGCGGTGTTGTTGGCGGCGGGCACGGTGGCGGGTGTGCGCCTGATCGACAACCACCTGTTTGAACCCGCCCAAATGCCTTGAATATCAGCAGTTGGATTCGTTCTCGCTTGACAGTGATCCCCCGCAGGTATACCTTTGCGTTGCGGGTATCCTCGTGCCCGTACGGTACGCTATTTCCCGATCTGATGCGGAGCATCGTGATGACCCATTCCTCACGCGTGTTACAGTTGACCTTGGTGCTGAGCGTATTGATTCCGGCGGCTCTGGCCCCGGCTCAGCAACGCATTCCCAACGAGTTGATCACACAAGCCGGGGCGTTCAATACCGCGGCCGAGGAGCGCATTGGTCAGTGGGTCAATCCCTGGACGAAGCAGTTGATCGCCGGTGAATCGCCCGCCAGGATTGCCGAGGCGCGTGAGAAACTTCAGGAGCCGACGCGGCAGCCGGGCATCACGGCCGAATTCCGCCGATTTTATTCGCAGGTGGTTGAGAAAGCCCTGATGCCGGCGCTGGGCGGCGACAGCGCGCTGGTTCGTCAGAATGCTTTGATCGTTTCGGCGCATCTGGCCAGCGGCTACGGGATTCAAATGTTCATTAAGGCGTTGAACGATGCGCACCCTGCGGTGCGTTACTGGGCGGCGAAAGGGGCGGCGATGGCCACCGCCGATGAAAACCTGTTACCGACCCAGGTGCAGCAGAAGACTTTGCTCGACGCCTTGTCTGCGGCAATGGAGAAAGAATCCATCGGGCCGGTCGTCGAGCAGATGTATTTGGCGCTGAGCGGACTGCGGCTGCCCGATGCGCGCGACCAATTGTTGCGCGGCTTGGAACTGCGCGCCGGGGCGTACGCCAAGCAGGGACTTAATGTACAGGTACGCGGTGAACTGGCGGCCATCCGCCGCATTTACAAGGTGCTTTTAGTCGAGTCGGTCCGAGACCAGGCCCAGCCCGGCCAGGTGCGACAACTGGTCAAGTCCGCTGCGAAATACCTGCAAGTCACCCAGCGGGCCGTGGGCCAGGGGGTGGACCCGTCTCTCCAGCCGATCGTCATGGAAATGGTCGAACTGATCGAGCAGGTGCTCAACTGGGGCGTGAAGCATTTCAATGCCGGCGCCGGCAACGGCCCGGCACTGATGGCGCCATTGCGCAGCGGCGACACCGCCACCTTCCAGTTGCATGTCAACGACTGGGTCGGCGTGACCGATCAGCCCGGCCTGCTCACGACCAGTCGTCTGGCCATCCCTCAAAAGGAACTGCTGCTGACCCAGCCGTGATCCGCGGCGTCCGTTCGGCGGCAGTATGATGTCATGCGCACCAAACTGGCGCTGTTGATCCTGTTGGCGGTATTCGGCGTGGTGTGGGTTTTCGGTGAAAGCGCCCCCGAGCGCGCCGATCTGACCCTGCACTTTCCGGCCCTCGAAACACTCGATGGACAACGTGCCACCGCCTCCTTCGATGTTCGTGTCTCCTACGCCTTGTTCGAGGGACTGCTCGCCTTCAATCCCTATACCTTTGAAGTGATCCCCGGCGTCGCCGAATCCTACACCGTTTCGCCCGACAATCTGACCTATACCTTCACCCTGCGTAAAAATGCCAGGTGGTCCAACGGCGATCCCGTCACCACCGCCGATTTCCTCGAGGCCTGGTACCAGGCACACCTGCCCGGCGTCGCGATGAAATACCAGGAGTTCTTCTATCACATCAAGGGATCGAAGAAGTTTATCGAATGGTGCAACCGGACCACGAAAGCGATTAACGAACTCGAATCACATGAGGAAAAATGGCAGGCGGCCAACGAACGTTACGACCAGAGCCGAGAAAAATTTGCTGAGATCGTCGCGGTCGAAGCCGATGGGCCGTACAAAATGAGTGTTACGCTGGAACGGCCCCTGCCCTATTTTGTGCACCTCGTCGCCTCTTGGCCCTACTTCCCCCTGCATGCCCGGGCTATCCGAAAAGAACTGAATGTCAGCCCGGACAATTACATGATCCTGCGCAACTGGACCTGGACCCGCCCCGACACCATGATCACCAACGGTCCCTACAAGCTGGCCAAGTGGCGATTCAAACGCGACGTCCTCCTGACCAAGAACGCATATTTCTGGAAGGCTGATCTCGTTGGTCCGCAGACCATCCGCTTTGTCCATATCACCCAGAACAACACGGCCTATTATGCTTACGAGCAGGGCCAACTGGACATCTGCTACGAAACGGTCGTCGAGTTCCGTCCCGAACTTGTCGAAAAGGCCCGAGAGGGCAAACGAAAAGACGTCCATGAAATCTCGTCGTTCGGCACCTACTTCTACGGCTTCAATTGTCGCCCCAAGCTGGCCGACGGCTCTCCCAATCCCGTTGCCGATCCACGGATCCGCAAGGCACTGGCCATGAGCGTGGACCGCAAGGAACTGGTCGAAAATGTCACGCGTATGTACCAGCGCCCCACCACCTGCTTCATTCCGCATCAATCCATTCACGGCTACGAAAACGTTGAGGGACTGAAATACGACCCGCAAGCCGCGCGTCAGGTCCTCGCTGAGGCCGGCTATCCCGATGGCAAGGGGCTGCCCGTCATCGAAATCTTTTACAACACCGGCCAGGGCCATGAACTGCAGGCCCAGGCCATTGCCGCCATGTGGGAAAAACACCTCGGCATCTCCGTCTCGCTCAAGGGCCAGGAATGGAAAGTTTTCCAGGAAACACGCAACAGCGGCAAATTCGTTGTCTGTCGACACGGTTGGTTCGGCGATTACGTCGATCCCACCACCTTCCTGGATATGTTCAAGCAGGACAGCGGCATGAACGACTTCGGTCTCAAGGACCCCAAGTACGATGCCCTGATGGAAAAGGCGGCCGCCACGTACGATCCGGCCCAGCGCATGGCTATCCTCCAAGAGGCCGAGCGGTACGTACTGAACGAAGTCGTGGCCATTTTGCCGTTGTACGAATACAAGGTCGTGCATCTGTTCGATCCTGAGAAACTGAAGATCGGCACACCCGAAAGTCAAACCGGCATGTCGTTCCACCCGCGCAATTTACAGATGTTCTACTTGTGGAGGGTGAAGCGCTGATGTTGCGACTGATCTTCTGGCGCCTGGTGCAGTTGCCCTTCCTCCTGCTGGTGATTTACACCATTACGTTCCTTTTGGTGTGGGTGGTGCCGGGCGATCCGTTGGCGGTGGAAGGCAGACGCCCACCGGAGGAGGTTGTCCTGGCGATGAAACGTCAGTACAACCTCGACAATCCCGTGCGGTTCTACTTCAGTTATCTCGGGGAGGCCTCGGGGGTCAATTACCTGATTGGCCAATCGGATCGGCCGTTTAATTTCGGTTCCTCCATGATGTACAAGGATCAGACCGTCAATGACATCCTCGCCGGTTCCATGCCCATCAGCGTGCAACTGGGATTGACAGCGATCCTCATCGCCACGGTTATTGGCGTCGTGCTCGGCGTGGCGGGAGCGGTCTACCGTGGGGGGGTGCTCGACTGGGCAACGCTGTCCGTTGCGCTAATTGGCATCTCTCTGCCTTCCTTCGTTGTCGCAACCGTGCTGCTGGTGTTGTTCGCGCTCAGTTGGAAAGTGGTAGCCATTGGGCAGTGGGGAGGGCTGGGTAACCTGATTCTGCCAGCCGTATCGTTGAGTCTGCCCTTCGCCGCCTACATCGCGCGGCTCACGCGCCTGGGCATGCTCGATGTGCTCAACAGCGATTTCATCCGCACCGCACGCGCCAAAGGACTGAGCCAGCGCAAGGTCGTTCTCAAGCATGCGATGAAGGTGGCTTTCCTGCCGGTGCTCAGCTACCTCGGCCCGGCAACGGCGATGGCCATGGCCGGTTCGTTCGTCGTCGAGCAGGTCTTCAACGTCCCCGGCATGGGTGTACACTTCGTTTCCGCCGTGCAGAACAAGGACATCATGCTGATCATTGGCGTCGTGGTGGTGTTCGCCACGATGCTGATCCTTTTCAACATGCTGGTGGACATCGCCTACGCCTTCGTCGATCCGCGGATCGAAGTCGACGGCTGATGTGTCGGCCCCGTTGCGACGGACTCCCTGCCTCGAACTCCCTGTTATTCGATTCGGATTGGGTAAAAAGATTCAGGACTTTCTCCTGTTTTTTTCTTGACACCACCTTTGCATTACATTAAACGTATATTTTCAGGCGGTAGAGGGGCGGTTTCGAGCAAATCCAAGTAGTGCGCGGTCGGTTTTCTGTGCGCCGATCGGGGAACCTCTGAGAGACATGGCAAGAGGGACGGTGTCGTTGCTGTTCGATGGCGGTTGTTGCCATCGCCTGTGTTACTGCGCGCCGTCATACGGAAATTCTGTTGAACACTCAAACTCTGGAGGCCCTGGAATTATGAAACGCTCACTCGCTCTTCTGTATTTGGTTGGGGTCGTTGTCGGCATGACGAACACCCCCGTCCTTGGCCAAGGAATTGAACTGGTGCCTTCCGACTCGAATTGGCTGGTTTACATCTCCGACTACGGCTACTCGGACAACCTGTGGGATCAACGGTCCGGCGTTGGCGGCCGCGAGTATCTCTCCGGCGAATGGGGCGCGGCCATCGGGTATAACGCCGCCGGTCCGATCTGGATGGAGCCGAACTTCATCTATCCCGACTGGACGACCAACTCCAACTTCTCCGTCGATACAGGGGTGCATTACACCGATGGGTCGGAGGGTTCGCAATACCACACCAGCACCAGCAGTACGATTTCCAACGGAACGGTGAGTATTCAGATCGATAGTCAGATGATCAATACGACCACGGGAATCGCACTGGGTCTGACTCCCGCCGGCGATCCCGGCAGCGGCGCGTCCGTCACCAGCGACAAGCATATCCTCAAACAGACCTACACGATCACCAATCAGACGGCCTCGGCGCTCAACAACGTGACGCTCTATCAGTTTGCCCACGGGTTGCGCAGCACCAAGGCGATCTACGACGATCGCGATTACATCGACGGCGGCGCTTACGACGGCTACCGCTACGCCATCACGCAAACCGGCTCCGATGCTACGGCCATCCCCGATGGCCAGGGAGGGTTCGTTTCCATCGACGATACCATCACGTTCCTGTCGAATGTACAGCCGGACGGTTTTGAGGTCGGTTACTACGGAAAAGAAGGTGTCGACAACCACGGCATAGGCAAGCCGAGCGTCGGGGTCCACCTGTCGATCGAATCGGGCACGCTCAACGGAACCGATGCGTTCGACCCGTCGAATCCCGCTTACTGGGTCAGCGGCGCGATGAACTGGAACCTGGGCTCGCTCAACGCCAACGGTCAGGCCGGTGATACCGCCACGTTCGACGTCCTGCTGACCATTCACTCGACGGATGTTCCCGAGCCGGCTTCCGTGATCCTGCTGGGATTGAGCGGCATGGTGCTGCTCCGCCGGCGTCGCTGATTGACTGCGGCGGTTCACTGCGGTTCACGAAAGATCCAATCGTCCCCAGGCCCGGTTTTCCCGCCGGGCCTTTTTTCTGCGCCACGTGGTTGGATGGAGCATGGGTGGCGTTGTTTTGTCTTGCCCTGCCGACGGGCTATGTTGCGTGGAAACCACATCCGCGCATTTCCGATTTGTCCGGTTATGACGGCTGGGCGCTTGGTTGTTTGTAACTGCTTGTTTTGATGTGCTTTACGACGCCGGTGGATTTCGGCGTTTCCGCGGTGTTCTTTGGCAAGGCCCTTGTTCATGTTCAGGCGTTCGCACTATTGCAGCGAGACTGACCATGGATGAAAAAGCGTTCCAAAAGAAGTTGGCCGAGTTGATGGGCGAGATTTCCACGCTTCCCCCCGCCGAACGGAAGAAGCTGGAGGCCATGGCCCGCGAAACACAGAATCGGCAGCAGCGGCTGCGCAAGACGGTCAGCGATTTGCAGGAATCGATCGATTACCTGCGATTATCGATCAAGTATCTGGTGTTCGATCTCGAGGCCACCCGACGTGAAAATAACTATTTACGCAAGATGCTGGAACAACAGGACGGGAACCACGGCGACAGCGATGAGGTTTGAGACGCCCGTTGTCCGGTGCTGAAAGAGAGAGGCATCGCCCGGATCGGAGAGACAGTAGAGACGCAGAGAGACAGTTAAAGGCGCAGAGAGAGAGTGGATCGTTGCCGTGACTCGCCCGGAGGTGAGAAGCCCCGACACCCGCCTGTCCGGTTGGCTGAGGGGCGCATGAAAGCAGGGCCTGGACAAGGCCCGCAAGACATGCAGTTGAGCAGCTTATCGGCGCTGGACGCCGATGCTGCGAGCGGTAGCAGCAAACCGACCGGCCGAGCACCGGTCGGTTTGTTGTTGGCGCACACTTCACTTGCTTCAACCGCGGAAATGGCTACCGTTTATGGCAATGAGCCAGGTACCGGAAAAACCCGTTCGGGATCTGACCGGCGAGTCGATCGGTCTCGTCGAAACCCAGACCGTGCGTTTCGACCGGCCGCTGGAGTTGTCGTGCGGCCACACCCTGCCGTTCGTTGATGTGGCTTACGAGACCTACGGCGAACTGGATGCCGGTCGGACCAACGCCGTGCTGATCTGTCATGCTCTTTCGGGCGACGCCCACGCCGCCGGTTTTCACGCCGAGCAGAAACCGGACAATCCGCGTCATAAGCCCGGCTGGTGGGATGTGTACGTCGGGCCGGGCAAGGCGATCGATACCCGTCATTTTTTTGTTATCTGCTCCAATGTGTTGGGCGGATGCAAAGGCACCACCGGGCCCGGTTCAATCAATCCCGATACCGGCAAGCCGTGGGGTCTGGATTTTCCCGTGGTGACGATTGCCGACATGGTGGCGGTGCAGCTGCGATTGATCGATCATCTGGGAATCGAAAAACTGCTCTGCGTGCTCGGCGGGTCCATGGGCGGCATGCAGGCGCTGGAGTGGGCGGTGCGCCACCCGGAGCGCATGGCCGGGCTGCTTCCCGTGGCGACCACCGCATCGCTGGGGGCGCAACCGCTGGCGTTCGACGCCGTCGGCCGCAACGCGATTATTTCCGACCCGCAGTTTCACAACGGCCACTACGCGCAGCACGATACCAATCCGGCGCGCGGACTGGCGATCGCGCGCATGCTCGGGCACATCACGTATCTGTCCGAACAGTCGATGCACCGCAAGTTCGGTCGCAACCTGCGCCATGCCGAGAAGCCGGGCTGGAGCTTCGACAGCGAGTTCGCCGTGGAAACGTACCTGGATTACCAGGGCGAGAAATTCGTCGATCGCTTCGATGCCAACAGCTATCTCTACATCACGCGCGCGATGGATTACTTCGATCTCGGCGAGGGGCGCGGCGGACTGGAGAAGGCCCTGAAAGGCACGTCGGCGCGGGTGCTGGTGATTTCGTTTTCCAGCGACTGGCTATTTCCGCCGTCGCAGAACCACCGCATCGCCAAGGCGCTGCTGCACGCCGGCCGGCCGGCCGGGTATCTCAACATCGACGAGGCCTACGGCCACGATTCGTTCCTGCTGCCTTCGCCGACGCACCAGCAGGCCATCCGCGGCTTTCTGGAGAACCTGCTGCGGCAGGAGCGCGGCCTCGCTGAGGAACCGGTCGATCTCGATCCGCGCCAGCCCGATGAGAAGCGGCGCATGGATTTACAGCGCATCGCCGAATTGATTGAGCCGGGCGCCAGCGTGCTTGACCTGGGCTGCGGCGATGGGCGGTTCCTGCAATACCTGCGACAGCGGGGGGCGGGGCGCGTGGTCGGCGTCGATATCGATCCGTTCCGCGTCGTCGAAGCCATCGAGAACGGCATCGATGCCATCCGTGCCGACCTCGACCAGCCGCTCGAGATATTCCCCGACCGGTCGTTCGATTACGTGCTGCTGTCCCGGACGCTGCAGACGGTGCGTCATCCCTCGGTCGTGATGCGGGAGATGCTTCGGATCGGTCACCGCGGCGTGGTCAGCTTCCCGAATTTTGGCTACTGGCGCAATCGCCACCAGATTTCGTGGACCGGCCGGGCCCCCGTCAGCCGCAATCTGCCCTACACCTGGTGCGACACGCCCAACCTGCATTTCCTGTCACTGAAGGATTTCGAGGATTGGGCGCGGGACGAAGGCCTGAAAATCGAAAGGCGGATTCCGCTGGACTTTACCTCGGCCAGCGAAATCCGCTTCCTGCCCAACCTGCGCGCCACCGATGCGATTTATGTGATCGGGCGGGGCTGAGGCGGATTCCCCCCGGTTGGACCGCCAAATGCCCGATTGATCTCCTGGAATTCGCCGCCTTGCCAATCGGGGGGTGGTTTGTGTACACTATTCGGCTCGTTTTTGACCACAGAGGTAGCCCATGCCGACGATCAACCAGTTGATCCGCAAGTCCCGCCGATCTCCCAAGGCCAAGAGTAAGGTGCGCGACCTTCTCGCCTGCCCGCAGCGCCGCGGCGTCTGCCTGCAGGTGCGTACGACCACGCCCAAGAAGCCGAACTCGGCGTTGCGCAAGATCGCCCGTGTGCGGCTGAGCAACGGCCGGGAGATCACCGCTTACATCCCCGGCGAGGGACACAACCTCCAGGAACACTCGATCGTGCTGGTGCGCGGCGGTCGTGTGCGTGACCTGCCCGGTGTCCGCTACCACATCATCCGCGGTTCGTTGGATACGCTGGGTGTGGACGGCCGCAAGCAGTCCCGCAGCAAGTACGGAGCCAAGAAAGGCAAGTAAACCGTGTGCAGTTTTCCGTGTTCAGCATTCAGGGGTCAGACCCACTCTTCCTGAAAACTGAATACGGAAAACTGAAAACTCAACAGGCAAGTAATCGTCGCCTTGGCCGAGCGCGGCGGTGAACAAACGGCCCCGATAGGGGCGGATGAGCCAAAGGAGATTCTCATGGCCGGTCGCATTACCAAAGCCGAAGAACAACTCAGACCCGATCCGGTGCACGGTTCGAAGGTTCTCTCGCGTTTCATCAACTGCATCATGTGGGACGGCAAGAAGGCCGCGGCCCAGCGCGTGGTTTACGGCGCCTTCGACATCATCGAGAAACGCACCAAGGGCGATCCCACGGCGATCGAAATCTTTGAAAAGGCGGTGGATAACGTCAAGCCGCGCGTCGAGGTGCGGTCCAAGCGTGTCGGCGGCGCCAACTACCAGGTGCCGATGCAGGTGAACCGCCGTCGTCAACAGTCGCTGGCGTTCCGTTGGATCATCACCGCCGCCCGGGCCGACAAGGGCAAACCCATGGCCCAACGGCTGGCCAAGGAACTGCTGGATGCGGCCAAGGGCGAAGGCAAAGCGATGAATGTCCGCGATCAGACCCACCGCATGGCCGACGCCAACAAGGCCTTCGCTCACTTCGCCTGGTGAGCCGATGTCCGATTTTTGATACCCCACCCGGCCTCCGCCGGGTTTTTTTTTGTAGTTCCAGCCCTTATCATGTAGGGAAGGACGTCTTACTGCCGGTCGAAAATCGTTACGCCGAGGTGGATTATGCGATACCCGTTATCGACGCGCGTTGGAATGTTGACGCTGGCGCTGCTGGCCGTCATGTCGCTCCAGGCGGCTGGTTTGGCCCAATCGCCCGAGCGCAAGCCGACACTGCGCCAAGCCGTTCGTGCATTGGCCAAGGAGGCCGACAAGGCCGTAAAGCAGAATTATAACTGGCCTCTGGAAAGCAAAGCGGCTGCGATGATTGCCGAAACCGAAAGCGACCGTGGGGATGTGCTGCGCCAGTTGGGTTCGAACCGGCTGGACTCCAATCCCGCCGTCGACGGTTATATCCGTTTTCACCTGATTAGCTATTTGCCCGGCGATCTGCAACTGACCGAAGATGAATTCGCAAAACTGCTGCGCTCCCTGCCGCAACTGGCGCCCTATGTCGGGCTCAGCTCGGCCCATATGTCCGCCTTGGATCGATATAAAGGCAAAGTGCTCACCAAGGCCGACAGGGCCCAGGTGAACAAGTACCTCGTACTCTACGAGGACAAGCGTAAGCAGTTTAAAGACGCCAACTACTTTGTGTTTCAGTATTACGACAAACTGGAGGAGGCCTTGCCGCATGGTCCCGGTTTCGAATTGATGTTGAATGTCGAGCGCTACGATCGACACTGCAAGGCCGGAGATCTCCATGGCAATCGTCTTCTTAAACCGATTGATGAAACGATCATGCAGTATGCTTTTGATAAGCGACTGAGCAACTCGGTTCGCAGCAAACTGATCGCGCGCATCAAGTCTTTAGCACGCTATATGTCGATCTCCGCCACAGAAAAATGCGAGATCAACAAAAAGAATCAGTTGCATATCAAGAACAGGAATCTGGGTATGAAGGCGGAGAAGATCGATCAACTCACGACGCTGCTGAGCGGCCGCCAGTGGGAACCGCCGAAAAAGAAGAAATGATCGCTCGGCTTCATGCGTTGGTCCGCGCTTGCCGCTGAGCGATGGGGCCTTGCCCGATTCCATGACCGATATCACACGATACCAACGCCAGATGCTTCTGGAGCCCATCGGCGAAACCGGCCAGCGCCGGCTGGGTCAATCCACCGCGCTGGTGATCGGCTGCGGGGCGCTGGGTTCGGTGGCGGCGGAGTTGCTGGTGCGCGCCGGGGTGGGCTGCGTGCGCCTGGTGGACCGGGATTTCGTCGAGCCGACCAACCTGCATCGCCAGTCGCTGTTCGATCAGGACGATGCCGACCGGGCCACGCCCAAGGCCGAAGCGGCGCGCCGCAAACTGGCTGCGATCAATCCGCAGGTGGCGGTTGAATCACTGGTTGCCGATGTGCATCCGGGTAACATTCTGAAAATTGCCGACGGGGCTCAGGTCATTCTCGACGGCACCGACAATTATGAAACGCGATTCCTGATCAACGATGCTTCGGTTCGTCTGGGCTTGCCGTGGGTGTACGGCGGGGCGGTGGGCGCCGAGGGCATGCAGATGAATGTCCTGCCGCACACCGCCGCAGAAGATACGCCCTGGGAGCGCGCGGGGCTGGTGACGGCTTGCCTGCGGTGCCTGTTTGATTCGCCTCCGCCGCCCGGTTCGCAGCCGACGTGCGATACCGCCGGCGTGTTGGGTCCGGTCGCCTGGATGGTGGCCTCGGCCCAGGCCGTCGAGGCAATCAAGATGCTGCTGGGCGATTGGGCGTCAGTGGACCGGCGCCTGCGCCAGTGGGAGGTCTGGTCGGGTCGGACCGGCGCGATGGACATTGGCGCGGCACGGCGGACGGATTGTCCCTGCTGTGCGACACGTCGCTTGGATTACCTGGATCGCTCGGCGGGATCGCAAACCACCACGATATGCGGGCGCATGGCCGTACAGGTCCTGCCGCAGGGAGCGAGCGCAGAAGGCGCGGAGGAGTTAACGCCTCGTGTGGATTTTGAAAAGATAGCCGCCGCCATACGTTCGCAGGGCGCGGTGATGGTCACACCTTTTACCTTGCGTGCGGAATTGTCGTACCGGGATGAACCGCTGTGTCTGACGTTGTTTGCCGACGGGCGGGCGATCATACAGGGCACGCGCGATGTCGCCATCGCTCGCGCCGCGTACAGTCAATTCATCGGCTTGTGAGTGGGATTACCGCCGGGTGGGTTTGGCTGGCCGGGCGGACTTGTCCGGCTTGGGCTTTTCGGGCTTGCTGTTTTTGTCTCGGGCGACGCTGACGATCAGATTCATCCCCTTGACATCCAAACCGTGCAGCGCCTTGATGGCGGCCTCGGCCTGCTTTTCATCTTCCATGATGACAAAGCCGTACCCTTTCGATTCGCCGGTCTTTTTGTCCTTGATGATGTAGCTGGAGCTCACTTCACCGAACTTGGAAAACAGCGCGGTCAATCCCTCGGATTTCACTTTCGGATCGAAGTTGCCCACAAACAGTTTCACGATACGTTTCCCTCTGGGGGCCTATCCAGCCGTTGGTCTGTCCTCTTCCGTGCATCCCATTGCCGTAACAGGGCGATGGGAACGCCGATATTACCAACGACGATGCGCCCCGTAAACCTTTTCGTCTCCGATGAGGCAAATCCTTTCTTAATACCTGCGAACGTGACCGTCGCATTGGCCTGGACCGCCGCGCCGAGCGGTTGGCCCGTGTCGCAATCCAGGCCCGAGGGAATGTCGCAGGCCAGGATCGGCGACGACTGGTGATTGATCCAACGGATCACCGCATCGAGCGGATGCCGGACGCGCCGGGTCAATCCGGTTCCAAAAAGACAGTCGAGGATCAGATCGCTCCGTCCGGCTTGACGCAGCGCCTCGATCGGCTCGTCCCCGGCCTGGAGTAACGCCAACTCCATTTTACGGATGATGTCGAGGTGGACCCGCGCGTCGCCGGCGTATTGGTCGGCGGGGTGGAAGTGGACGACGGTGACATCGACCTCGGCGTTGTGCAGGTGGCGTGCGGCCACGAACCCATCTCCGCCGTTGTTGCCCGGTCCGCAAAGAATCAATGCCGCACGGCGCGGCTGATCCGGCAGCATGCGCAACGCTTCGTCCGCCAGAGCCCGACCGGCGTTTTCCATCAGCACGATGCCCGGAATGCCATACCGCTCGATCGCTTCGGCATCGAGGGCGCGCACGTCCTGGCGCGTGAAAACCGGTTGGCCGGTGGTCTCGGTCATGTCCGTTTGCGCCATTCCTCGATGATATCGACGGCGCGTTCGATGGCGAGGTTCAGATCGTCGTTGACCAGGAAATGATCGTACACACCGCTGGCCTGGGCGGCATGCATTTCGCACTGGGCCTCGGCGTAACGTCGCTGGATCACCTGCTCATCTTCCCGGGCCCGCCCCCGGAGCCGCTCCAGCAGTTTTTCTTTGCCCGGAGGCAGGATAAAGAGCATCAGTGCTTCGGGAAACTTTTTGCGCACCTGCACTGCGCCCTGCACGTCGATTTCCAGAAGAACGACATGCCCGGATTTCAGTTGTTCGGTCACCGGCTGGCGCGGTGTGCCGTAGCGATGGCTGAATACCTCGGCCCACTCCAGCAACTCGTCTTTGTCGATGGCCTGCTGAAAGCGCTCGGCAGTGACGAAGTCGTAATCCACATCATCGGTTTCCATGGACGACTGAGGGCGCGTGGTCATCGAAACGCTGAACACCGCGTTCAACCGTTGGAGCACCGCCCGGCTGATCGTGCTCTTGCCCACTCCGGACGGGCCGGAGATGACTAACAGTAATCCACCTCGCTCACTCGACATGGGCGCCTTCCGTGACACCGGCGCCGTGGACGAGGAACAGCGCGGCCATGCGCACCGCCAGGCCGTTGGTCACCTGCTGGAGGATGGCGGAGTTGGGTCCGTCGGCGACTTCGGATTCGATTTCCAGGCCGCGGTTGATCGGCCCCGGATGCATCACCAGCACGTTCTTCTTCATCTTTTTCAGGCGCTGGCGCGTCAGGCCGAACAGGGCGGTGTATTCCCGCGCCGAGGGAAACGCCTGGCTGGTCAGCCGCTCGAACTGCACGCGCAGCATGTTTATCACGTCCACGCGGTCGAGCACGGCATCGAGATCGTGGCAGATTTCACACCCGGCCGATTCAAATCCACCGCTGAGCAGGGTCGGCGGGCCGACCAGGATTACCTTTGCTCCCAGTTTGTTCAGGCCGTATACGTTGGAGCGGGCCACGCGCGAGTGGTTGATGTCGCCGACGATGGCGACGGTCAGCCCGGAGAAGTCGAAATCATCGCGGCCGGTGCGCTGGCCGATCGTAAACGCATCGAGCAGGCCCTGGGTGGGGTGTTCGTGTTGCCCGTCCCCGGCGTTGATCACCGCGCAGTCCACGCAGCGCGTCACCAGCTCCGCGGCGCCGCTCTGGCTGTGCCGGCAGACGATCACGTCCACGCCCATGGCTTCGATGTTCCGCGCCGTGTCGCGCAGCGTTTCGCCCTTCTTGGCCGAACTGGACGAGGCGGTAAAGTTGATCACGTCGGCCGAAAGCCGACTGGCCGCCAGGTGGAAGCTGTTGAGCGTGCGCGTGGAGGGCTCGAAGAAGAGATTGACCACGACCTTGCCGCGCAGGGCGGGGACTTTCTTGACGCTGCGCGTCGACACTTCCTCGAAACCCTGCGCGGTCCGCAGCAGGAAGCGGATGTCCTCGCCGCTCAAATGCTCCAGTCCCAGCAGGTGCCGGTGCGGCCAGATGTAGTCGGGGGTCTTGGCCGGGCTCACTTGCTTGACTCCGCTTGGGTTCGGGGGCGATCGAACAGCACGATCTCATCGTCGGGGTCGGTCGGGGTGAGGCGCACCTCCACGAGCTGGCTGTCGGCGGCGGTGACGGTCATGCCGACGTAATCGGCGGCGATGGGCAGCTCGCGTTCGCCCCGGTCGACCAGCACCGCCAGTTGCACGCAACGGGGCCGACCGAAATCCACCAGCGATTGCAGCGCCGCGCGCGCCGATCGGCCGCTCATGATCACATCGTCGACCAACAGGATGTTCACGCCGTCCACGTCGAAGTCGATTTCGGTGGTGCGGACCACCGGTTGCGGGCCGACTTCCGAGAGGTCATCGCGGTAGAGGGTGATATCGACCGAGCCGGTGAGATCGATCTTCAGCAGCTTGGCAAGGCGCTGGGCGAGGATGTCGCCGCGGCTGCGGATGCCGACGACCGCCCAAGGTTCGCCCTCGTTGCGCCGGGCGTCGATCTCCCGCGACAGCCGCCGGACCATCGCCTGCATCTGTTTCGCGTCGGCCAAAACCTGCATGGCGAATATGGTAACACAATCGCCCGGGTCGATCAGCCAGCCGTGGCCCCCCGGCGCCCGGGTTTAGGGTCCAATCGTCAGTTTCGGGTCGGCCACGATTTCGATGGGGATGCTCGCTTCGTCGACCTGTTGGCCCTGCTCGTCGGTGACCGACAGTTTGAGCATGTACTTGCCGACGGTCAGCCGGTCCGACAGGCGGATGATCTGCACGACGAAGAAATCCCGCCGGCGGTTGCGCGAGGCGTCGACGATCTTCACCGGCGCCTGCCGCCAGACGGCCAGCCCGTCCGAGGCGTTGTAGAGCACCAGTTCCTGAGTGAGTTTGACGACGTGGTCGCCGTTGGCGTCGACCCGACTGGTGAAATGGTCCAACTCGGCGTAGACGATCATCGGGTGGGTCCGCCCGACCATGAAGCTTCGGCTCGGCAGCGGTTCGTAAACGCCGAATCCCTTGACGCTTTTGCACAGCCGGGCCGTGCGGATCGTCAACGACTGCGCCTGCTCGATCTGCTCGGCGAGTGCGACGGCGGTGTCGATCAGTAACTCGCGGTCCTCGGTGCCGGTGCGTCCCAACTCGCGCCCCAGCCGCGTGAACATCCTCTGGTAATCCAGCGCCAGTTTGCGCTCGCCCGGGGTCAGCCCGCTGAGGTCTGCCTCCGTCAACTCGAATCTCGGGTCGATCACCGACATCGCCGCACGCTGAATGTACGGACGGATGGCGGCGGAGCCGGACAGATCGGCGTTGAGTTTGCCGGTCAGTTTTTCGGCCAGTTCCTGGCGCGTCATCGTCTTGGCGGGCGGGGCGGGCTTGGGATAGACCGCGTGCTGCGGGGCTGGGCGCGGTTCGACACTGACCCGGGTGATCGGCGCGGGCGCGGGAGCGGG
>JANQHK010000149.1 GCA_028282685.1 Phycisphaeraceae bacterium | reverse complement strand
CGAATGACGAATGACGAATGACGAATGACGAATGACGAATGATTTTATGTTTAGCGGGCGATCGCAGATCGCCGCGCGTTACGCATCACGCACGCCGCGTGCATTGCATTTAGCGACGCGATTCATCGCGTTCACAGATCACCGCGCAATCGCCGCGTGCGACCGATAACACCGATGATTGCCGCGATAAACTCAAGTGCATCCGAAAAAGAACCGAGCCAAGACATGGGAAGCCGGGTCCACCGGGGAATACCCGGCAAGCGCATTTCGGCTCAAGCGGTGAGGGCCTATTCCGGGAGCTTGACCATGCCGAACGACTTAATCTGTCTGGTCTACGCCAGTCATGCCACGGGACCAATCAGCCAGGAAGATCTCGATGAGATTCTGCGGGTCTCGCGCGAAAACAATGCACAGCTCGGTATCACCGGCGTGCTGCTCTACAGCAACGGAAACTTCTTTCAGGTTCTTGAAGGGCCGAAGGATAACGTCCTGAAACTCTTCGGGCGTATCCGGAAGGATCCCCGCCACACCGGCGTGGTCACCTACTCATGCCGCACCATCGAGAAAAGGAATTTTCCCAAGTGGACCATGGGATTCCGCAGAATCACCGACGATGACACCCAGGCCATTGAAGGATGGAATCACTTGATGCAGAACGATGGAACGGATGCGAAGGAGCTGGCGGACTGCTCGCATATCATTCTGGCATTGATCAACTCATTCAAAATGGTGGCGAATCGTTAATCTCGCTCCCGTTCTGCGCATCCTGCGGGTAACGCGTTAAGCACACCATACACCAACCCCGCGTGTATTCCTCCAGCGAGCGGGAAGCTCAGTTCAATTCCCGGCGCATCAGGCAGAGCGTGTGATCGCCGAACAGGACTTCCTTTTCCACGAAGAATCCTTCGCGCTCGTAGAAGTCGAACGCCGGGGGCGCCTTGGCGGCTTCCAACGTGACGGCGACGTAGCCGCGCCGGCGGGCGTAATCGTAAAGGTCTCGCAACATGGCTCGACCCAGCCCCTGCCCCTGGCATTGCGCGCGCGTGCCGAGGATGAGCAGTTCGAGTCGGCGGTCGTCGCCCGGATGTTTTGTAGCAAACACGCGCATGCACGAAGCCAGAAGTCGAATCCCCAACACGCGCACCATCCGCCACATCAGCTTGATCGTGTCGAGCTTGCTCGGCTCGTAGCCGTATTCATGAACGAAAGCCACGCAAGCCGGCTCTTCGTCGCGGTGGATGCAAAGAATCCGGGCGTCCGGGGCCTTGCTGAATACCGTGAGCATCGTATCCATCATCAGCGTCGCGCCCCAGTTGGGCGGCTTGCCCGGCGGATCGGGCGGAATCATCGGGTGTGCGGCGAAGGCCTCGCCGAGTAAACGAACGATCCGCGCGCGGTCGGAATCACTTAACTCGTCCAGACAATGCGCGGTGACAACGGCATCGGATGGCGCGGCGGAATCGTTCATGAACGTTGTGCTCCGATCGTTTCGATCACGATATCCATCATGCGGCGCAGGTTCTGTTCTTCGATCGCCAGCGGCGGCATGAGCACCACCACGTTGCCCAACGGGCGAACGATCAATCCCCGGTCACGGCAGGCATCGCAAACCTCGTAACCCAAACGGCGCGACGGATCGAAGCCGGTCGCCGCCTCACCGGTGGGGGGGACCAGTTCGATGCCGATCATCAGACCGCGCTGCCGGATATCGCCGACGTTTGGATATTTTTCAGCGTCGCGCAGCGGATTCAACCCGTCGGCGACCAATGCCGCCTTGCGGTTTACCGCGCTGAGCAGATCGTTTTGCTCGAACAGATCGAGCGAAGCCAGCGCCGCGGCGCAGGCCAGCGGGTTGCCCGTGTAGGTGTGGCCGTGGTAGAGCGTTTTGTGTTCGTGCAGTTCGCCGCAGAAGGCCCGCTCGATTTCCTCCGTGGCCAGCGTCGCCGCCAGCGGCAGGTAACCGCCGGTCAATCCCTTGCCCAGACACATCAGGTCCGGTTCCACGCCCTCATGCTCGCAGGCGAACATACGGCCCGTCCGCCCGAAACCCGTCGCCACCTCGTCGGCGATCAGCAGCACATCGTGTTCCCGGCACAACCGCTCCACCGCTTTCAGGTAGCCCGGCGGCTGCACGATCAATCCCGCCGCGCCCTGTACGATCGGCTCGACCGCCACCGCCGCAATCCGCCCACGCTTTTCTTTCAACCGCGACTCCAGCGAATCCAGCGCCCGCGCCGTCACGCGCCGGCACAACGCCGCATCCTCCAAAGGCCAGACCCTTTTCAAGCCCCGCTCTTCAGGGCGGGGATCCCCCTTCGTCCCTTCGTCCCGCCGTCCCTGCGTCCCTTCGGTATGAAACACATCCGGCGCATCAACGAATTCGGTATGAAACACCATCGATTCAAAGGGTTTGTGAAACAGCGGACTGTATCCCACGCTCATCGAGCCGGTGGTATCGCCGTGGTAAGCGCCGTGCAGCGCGATGAAGGTATCGCGTTGTTTGTCACCGCGGTGGCGCCAGTAGCCCATCGCCATCTTGAAGGCCAGTTCCGTTGCGGTTGCCCCGGCGTCACTGTAGAAGACCTTGTTCAAACCGCCCGGCGCTATCGCACACAGCCGCTGGGCCAGTTCGGTGGCCGGCACGTTCGACAGGCCGAGCATCGTCGTGTGCGCCACGCGCTCGAGCTGCGTCCGGACGGCCCGGTCGATCGCGGGAACGCGGTGGCCGTGCACGTTGCACCAGAGCGAGGAGACGCCGTCGATGTACCTGCGGTCGCGCGCATCGATCAGAAAATCGCCCTCGGCCGCCTCGATAATCAGCGGCTCGGCTTGCCGCCACTGCCGCATGGGCGTGAACGGATGCCAGACGTGGGCGCGATCGAATTGAATCAGGTGTTGAATCCGCTCTTCTTGCATTGTCTCAGCTTATCCGGCCGCCCACCGGCGACAAAGTCCAGGAAAAAACCGCCCGGAGGCGGTGTTAAGTATCCCCAACGGGATTTGAACCCGTGTCTTCACCTTGAAAGGGTGATGTCCTGGACCTGGCTAGACGATGGGGACAAAGAACGCGGAATTATAGCGAATATCGGTTATTCGGCAAGATTCGTCCAGCCGCCGCCGCCGGTCGCCGTGCATGCGAATCAGAACGGCAGCGTCAGCGTGACCACCGTGCGAAAGCCCTCCGAGCGGTCTTTGGCGCCGAACTCCCACAACGCGCGAACCGACAGGAACATCGGCCGATCGATGCCCGGCACCTGTTCGATCATGCCCAGCACTTCCGGCCCGACCGCGAAGATCCGGTCCCTCACGGTGTCGTCGTATCGACCGTTGACGCCTTCGTCGTTGTTCATCTGCCAGTGACAGAAGCCGGCCACGCCGACGTCCCAGCCCTTGACGATCGTCTTGCCGATGCCCCATTCGATATGCATGTCGTCGCCGGGCGTGATGCCCGTCTCGTCCTGCTCGGTGTGGATCTCGTATCGACCCAGCGCCGAAATCGACCAGGTTTTTTCCTCGTCGAGATAGACGGTGGCGCCGAAGGTGAACATGGGCGTCCAGTACCCCCGGCCGGGCGCCGCGGCTTCGGGGTCGCCGCCGCCGACATAGTGATCGCCGGTCGGCGCCCAGAACGCAGCGCCGATCGCCGCATCGTACCAATCGCCGTGCCAGCTCAGCGTGAACGGCTCGACGAAGATGTCGCCGATACAGGTGTCGTTGTCATCGAGGCCGAACGCATCGAACTTGGCCGAGTTATGGAAGAACGGCACGAGAATGTCCATGCCGTAGTAACCGCCGAGGATTTCAATGTCGGTGATCCAGATCCAGCGCGGTGCGTAAGCGAAGATGTCCGCATCGAGTCCGACTTCGGCATCGTTGCCCTCGGCGTCGTTCAGTCGATCGGTGCTGTAGTACAGAAAGTAGTTGCGAAAGTAGTGGCCGGGTGGGGGAAGCGTCGCCGCTTTGATGCCTTCCACGCCCAGCGGGTAATGCTCGTAGCTGACCGCCCGCGCCGATGCGGCGAAACCGCCCAGCAACGCCGCCGCCACGACACACCACAACGCCCGATTGATCGTTCGGTTCGCCAACATAGACACTCCTCCGCTTCTCGGCCCGCGCCGACAAAGCCAGATTGGGGGGTGGGGGGGCCGGAATTGTAACCGATGAACCGGGAGCGGGGAAGGTGACGAACTGTCATACGCCATGGCGCCGGCCTACAATCGGTCTCATGCCCGACCGTCGCACCCGGCTATGGATCGAACTGCTTGCCCTGTGGGCGGGTGTTCCGGTGGTGATACTGGCTGTGCAGTGGTGGGCGCAGATTTACATCAATCCCTTCTTCGTGCTCTGGCCGGGCGCGGTGATCTGCCTGGTGGCGATGCTGGGCAGTCGGCGGTTTGAGAAGCGGCAGTTGTGGAACGCCGCGGCGCTGCGGAAGTATCTGCCGGGCGTGCTGATCCGATGGGCAATCCTGGCGCCGCCGCTGGTGCTGATGGTCGGGTTGCTGACGCCGGAGTGGTTCCTCGGTTTTCCGCGTCAAAGGCCGGGGCTCTGGGCGATCGTCATGGTGGCGTATCCGATCTTCTCGGTGTATCCGCAGGGCCTGGTGTATCGGGCGTTCTTCCTGCACAGATACAAAGCATTGACCGGGAGCGATTGGGGCGGGTATCTGCTTTCCGGGCTGTGCTTCGGGTGGGTGCACATCATTTTTTTCAATCCGGCGGCCCCGATACTGACCGCCCTGGGGGGCATCCTCTTCGCCCGCACCCATCTCAAGAGCCGTTCACTGCTGGTCTCCAGCGTCGAGCACGCCCTGTACGGTTGCACGATATTTACGTTCGGGTGGGGGAAATACTTCTACCACGGCGCGGTCCAATTCACACCCTGAACATCAATATTAACATAATACACACGACTTTATGGGTCTATATCCCCCAAGCCCTCAGCCCTTCTGGGGAATATTTCGACATGAAGTCAGATTTTCCTTCCATTGGACTAAGGAATTTCGTAACCTCGGGAATGTCAGTCAAGATGCCCCTTTGAGCGTCTAAATCGGGGGCGGGACATGTTCGGGGTGGACCCAGCCAATATCGCGGAGAAAAACATTGAATCGCGAGCAAACTTTGCCTTGCACAATGCGTACTAAAACAGTACTATATATTCGTGCCGTGAGTGACAAACCCTGTATGGAACATTGATCGCCACGTTTGGCACAGCAATTGTGACAGGCAATCGTGAGCAGAGCGGCGTAAACATCCGACACCCCTGCTCGGCAACAGAAAGAGGCGCGCCATGAACCAGCAATTGATTACTGCACACAATCCACTGGACCAGATCCGCCGTCGGAGGGTAACCGATGCGCGTCCCGATGCACCGGGGTTGACGCCTGTTCAGCAGGCGCAATTGCAACGGGTGCTTGCCGCGCCGATGGACTACGTCGACGATCCGGCGTTCACCAAGCGCAACGCAGAGAAGTTACTGTTCGATCAAGCACCGGAACTGCCGGAGCCGAACACGAGTTGGTACCACCCGGTGATGGAAGACCTGTCCAGCAACCGATCATCGAGCAAAGTGGTTAACGTGGTGCTGAAGGCCGACCAGGAGCGCGCCCTGTTTCTTCAGTTCAACTACGCGCGTTACCGCGTGGCGAAGCTGCAGAAGCGGTTGGGCCAGCGGACACTGACGCCGGAACAGGCCCACCATGTGCTTCACTGGTACAACGCCTCCGAGCAGTACCGCGATAAGATCGCGCAGTTCAACCTGGCGCTGGTGCTGGCGATGGCCAAGCGCGTGCGTTCGTCGGACCTCGACTTCGCCGACCTGATCAGCGAAGGGAACATGGCGTTGCTGCGTGCGATCGACAAGTTCAACGTGTCGCGCGGATTCAAGTTCTCCACGTACGCCTGCCGGGCGATCCTCAAGGCGTTCAGTCGCATCGGCGTCAAGCAGACGCGTTACCGCAATCTGTTCCCAACCGATTTCGACCCGGCCCTGGAGAAATCCGACCACCAGCGGACGCAGTACGACGATCACGAACAGAGCTGCGCCGATGAGGTCAGGCGAATCGTGCGCACCAATGCCGCGGAACTGACCGACGTGGAGCAGCAGATCATCCACCACCGCTTTGCGATCGACCGCAACGAGGAAACCGCCCCGCTGACGCTCGAACAAGTCGGCAAGCTGGTCGGCCTGACCAAGGAGCGCGTCCGCCAGATCCAGAACAAGGCCCTGGCGAAGATTCGCACCACGCTGGAAGAGTCGTACCTCGACGGCCCGCATGCTGCGGCAGCGCAAACGGAAGAGGAATAATCCGCACCGACGAACACCAACACCGCCGCACGCCGGCGGGTTTTTTCATGCGCATTGCGTTGCTTAAGACGCCAGCAAACCCTTGCGATGCATCACGCCCAGCACCTTCCCGCAATGCGGGCAGCAGAACATCAATCGTTTGCTGAGAATCGATGCGCTGAGTTTGACGGCAACCACCGCGTGCAATTCCTTGTTGCAGTGAGGACAAACGGCATCGAAGTGGTCACGTTCCTGCACATGGATCGTCATAAAATTCCCCTTTCATAAACATTAATGTGAACGGTCAATCAAGCAACGAACGATACATCACACGGGCATCGACACCGATTGCCGGACGAATGGTGAGCATGTCCGGATTATACAAGTTCGAGTTGCGCTCCCCTGCGGGTCGCGGCTAAACGTGTCATCTATTGTTTAGCCGCGACCCGCAGGGGAGCGCTTGTGAGCGCAGCTACGCGATGCTTGTCCCAATCATTCCTCAAATGGCCGGACAAACGGCCATTGCTGGAGCGACAATCCCTCCTTGACGGGATTCTCCCGCACGTATTGAACGGCCTTGGCGAGATGCTCCACGTCATCGATGAACACCTTCCACAGACCGCGTGAAAACACCTTGGGGGCTCGACCACTGGATAGTCGGTATTTCGACAGTGGATGAATAGCTTCCTGTTCAAGTCGCCGCGTGGCGGAGCCTTTGAGTTGGTTGACTTGAGTTTCTACCGACACGTGGTGTCGACCGAGTACCAGGTGAATGTGTTCCGGCAAGATGGAACAAGCATACACCTGCAATGCTGCCTTCTCGGCATATTCGGAAAAACCCCTGCCGATGGCCCGCGCCTGTAAGCCCGTCAATTTTACGGGTGGGTATTTCAACACCGACCGCGCTGCATCGCGCTTGGCCAGATCGAAAGAGAAGTTCGCGCGTGAACGGCGCGTGTCCACCGTGGTCGCCTTGCCGAATCGCAACAATTCCCAAGAACCTACAAACTGCGACCATGAGCCGCGCTCATCATTCGGCAACCAGAAACCGTACATCCCGATGATGACGTGATAGGCGATGACCATGGTTGTCCCTATGTCGTGTTTTTTTGCTCTTCGCGCTCCCCTGCGGGTCGCGGCTAAACGTTCAAGTTGACCGCGCGGGCGCCGGGGCCGGGCGTGGTGGCGAAGCAGGTCGGGGCGATGTCGTGTTTTTTCTGATAGCGTTCGGTGATGGCGGCGATGGCGTTATCGAGTTGGTCGGCCTGGAT
>JANQHK010000091.1 GCA_028282685.1 Phycisphaeraceae bacterium | reverse complement strand
CTCGATGCAGTTGGCGTTTCACCAGACCTACGGGCCCACGAGCTCGGAATACGTCGGGCTCAGCAACTTCCGCACGCTGCTCCGAGACGCCGATTTCTGGAAGGCGGTGCGAAACACCGTCATTTTCACCGTCGGTGCGATCGTGACCCAGGTCCCCGCGGCGCTCGGCCTGGCGATGCTGCTCAATCGGCCGGGCGTGCGCGGTCGCGCGTTCTGGCGGCTGATCTTCTTCGCGCCGTCGCTGGTCGGTCTCGCCTTTGTCGCCATCCTCGCCAGCCTCGTGTTCCTGAAGAACACCGGCTTGCTCAACGTGGCGCTGCACAACCTAGTGGGTTTTGATCGCGAGTTTCCCTGGCTGGAACGCCACATCATGGCGGCGTTGATCATCGCGGCGTTCTGGATGTACGTCGGGTTCAACATGGTTTACTTTCTCGCGGCCCTGCAAAACGTGGAACGCGGCCTGATCGAGGCCGCTACGGTCGATGGCGCCAATGCGTGGGGTCGTTTCCGCCACGTGACGCTGCCGTCGATCTGGCCGGTGGGCACGTTTATTGTGCTGCTGAGTCTGATCGGCAGTTTTCAATTGTTCGACCTGCCGTATCTGCTTTTGAAAGAGAACGGCAAGCCGATGGGCGGGCCCGACAACCAGGGGCTGACCATTGTGATGTACCTCTATCAACACGGTTTCGAGCGCGGCGACCTGGGCTATGCCAGCGCGATCGGTTGGCTGCTGGCGCTGCTGCTCATCGGTTTCGCCGTGGTGCAACTCCTGGTTTCGCGCACCGGGGTGAGGTCGTAAAACGATGAAGAACACGCTGCGAGCCTTGGCGATCTACATCCCGCTGAGCGTGTTTGCGCTGGTCACGCTGGTCCCGTTTGCGTATCTGATCTGCTCGGCGTTCAAGCGGCCGGAGGCGTTTTTCAGCAGCCCGTTTCTCCCACTCACCGCCGAGGGTGGCATCGACTGGGGCGGGATGACTTTTGACAACTTCACACGGCTTTTTACCCAAACCACGATTGGCTACGCCCTTGCGAATTCGTTTTTCTTCGCTTCGGTCACGTCGGTGCTGGCGACATTGTTTAGCGCGATGGGCGGATTCGCGTTGGCCAAGTATCGGTTTCCCGGCCGATCGTTGACGATGTTGCTGATCATCTTCACGCTGGTCGTGCCCAATGCGCTGCTGATCGCCCCGGGTTACCGCGTGATCTATTGGCTGGGCATGATCGATAGCTACTCGGGGGTGATCCTGCCGATCGTCGTGCCCGCGTTTGGGGTCTTCCTGTTCCGTCAGGCGATCTCGGCGGGTGTTCCCGATGAGATGCTCGACGCGGCGCGGATCGATGGTGCCAGCGAGTTCCGCGTGTTCTTTGCCATGGTGCTGCCGCTGGTTCGGCCCATGTTGGGGGCCTTTGTGATGATCACCTACCTGACGGTGTGGAACGCGTACCTGATGCCACAGATCGTTCTGCAGTCGCCGACCAACCACCCGCTGGCGGTGATGATCGCTCAGATGCGGGGTGTGTACGTCACGGAGTACGGCATGCTCATGGCGGGCACGCTGGTCGCGATCCTGCCCGTACTCCTGCTGTTCTTGTTGCTGCAACGTGACTTCATTGCGGGTCTGACCTCGGGAGCGGTGAAGGGCTAGGGCTTCTGTACATGCCGGGTTGTCCGATAAATGGCGAGGGTTCGAGAAAGGTTCAGGAAATGTTATAATCACGACAAGATCGTCCGATAGCGGGGTGATCCTCCGTCCCGGTTTCGACCGGCCGCGGTGAATCGGCCTGTATCCATAACTTTCCTTCAGCCCGCCCCGGCGCTGGACGATCCTGACATCGGGTGACCTTCGCCCGACTGGAGTCTGTGCCGCTGATGCGTCGTCTCGTCGCGCTGGCCATGTTGTGTCTGATTGGGACAG
>JANQHK010000143.1 GCA_028282685.1 Phycisphaeraceae bacterium | reverse complement strand
TCAACCGCCCAGTCGCTCCTCTCTCAGCCGCTGCAACTGCTTGAACCGCATCAGGTAAACACACCCCTGCGCTTGTACGACGCACCAGGTGATACTGTTGCCCCAAAGAGGGGACCGACGACCTGGGGCAACCAGAAGACGCTTGCAGATCACTTCAACCGACACGGCAAAGATTTCGGGTCACGCAGCGCCCAGCACTACGCGGATCAGGCATCGGACTTCCTGCGAAGCTCGCAGGCCCAACGACTACCCACCAAGATCGGGCCAGATGGCACAATCCGTGTGTATGACTCGGCCACAAATACCTTCGGATCCTACACGCCGGGCGGCGCAACGCGCACATTCTACAAGCCCGATCCAACCATGCATCCATTCAAGACCAACCTTGACTATTGGAACGCTCAGCCAGGGAGTTCGCCATGGACCCCATAACCACTTGCCCTGTTTGTGGATACGAATTGGATGCCCCTGCTTGGGACGGAGAGTTGCCTTCGGATGAAATATGTCCGTCCTGTGGCATTCAGTTTGGGTATAACGATGCGACAGGTGGTGACATGGAGCTACGACGGAAGGTGCACGATACGTGGCGCGGGGAATGGATCGCAGAGGGCATGCCTTGGAGAAGTGTCGGACAAGCGCCTCCTGAGAGTTGGGACCCGACAGAGCAGCTTCGGAGGGTCACGGACTCGCCATGAGAAGACTATGTCATGTTTCTATTCTCTGCCTCCTTCTGGTGGCGATGGTGTCCCATGTCGCCATCGCGGATTGGAGCATTGTCGCAGATGCAGAAGCGGGGCTGGACAGGTCAGCAAATAGATGAAGCCATGTCGGGTGGCCAGAAGTTCTCGGCCCCCAATAAGGTCAATCCAGGCAATTCCGCGACTCGATACGTTCACCCGGAAACTGGGCGTTCGGTGGTTGTAGACAATGTAACAGGAGAGGTGCTCCATGTCGGCGGCGATGGATTCAAATACTAGTACGATCTATGTTCACCTGCTGGATGAAGGTACGACGGTGGTGCGTCCTACGCAGGGCGCACCACTCGGCGGTGACGTGTACCAGGTCCTGCCAACACCGGATTACGATCCAGATGATGAGCACTGGCAGTTCCCCCCGGGCAGCATCGTTCGGTGTGTTCGAGAGAAGAGGGATGGGGACGAGGTTCTGGTCGCACAGGAGGTAGTCGAGAGTCCATGAACCAGGCCGTGTAGTGTTCCAGCGGATTGTGAGTGCGTACCTTCTCCTCAATCGGCACCGGTTTTTTGAAAAGTTCACCACCAGGGCCACCTTCGGCGCGCACGATAACGCCGCCACCGTCGACCAACTCGGTCGCTGGCGGAGTAACCACTACGCCCCCAAAGTCGTGGAGCGGTCCTCATATCAGTGATCCCTCGGGCGGCTTGACCTTGCTGTGGTCTGGCCGCCCGGTTGTTTTTGCGCTCATCTTCACGCATCACATCCTTCGCGTGCGCTCAGCGGGAATCGCCCGCCTGTTGGCGTCTGCGCCGGGTAATTGATTGATACCCCCCTGCGCGCGGCAGATCGGCGGGTTGAGCGGATGTAGAGGTAAACCCCCCGCCGGTTGCCGGGCGTGGACGACATCCTGGCCGACGACAACGCATTCGATTCCAACGTCTACTGGGCACTGAGCGACCACCAGGGCAGCGTGCGCGATGTGGTCACGGGCACGCCGGACATCGGCGACATGGGCATTGTCAAAGTCAGCGCCGCCGCCCAGGACACCGGCTATGTCATGTTCACCGCGCAACCCTTTGAGGAAGATGGCCGCTTCGATCTCTACACGCAGACCTCTGGCACAGCGGAACATTTTCTGGTGGTGCAATACATCTCCGGCCAGTGGTACTTCATGGGCGATCAAGGCCATGGGGCGCTCTGGATGGCTTTCGATCCCATCGAGACCGATCTGCTTGTGGCGGAAGTGGAACTGGATGGCGCGGCGATCACGCTGCTGAACAGCGGTACCGGCGCCATCGAAGGCATCCGGTACGGCTACGATGGCGGCGACTTCGATGTGGATCACTCCGGCAACAACTACGTCGTCAGCGGCACGACCTTGATCGTGCACGGCGCAATGGCGATCAACCACATCGTTTACGACAGCTTCGGGAACGTGGAACACGAGACGGATTCGGCGATTCAGTTTGATTACGGGTATACGGGACAAGAGCGAGACCGCGCCACGGGTCTGGGTTACTACGGCGCGCGTTATTACGATCCGGCGACGGGCAGGTTCCTGACGACCGATCCGACGGGCTTCGACGCCGGGGATCCGAACCTCTACCGCTACGTTGGCAACAACCCGATGACGATGATCGACCCGACGGGGTTGGAGGAGGAAGAAGCCAATGGCGGTAGTGATGTGGATGTTCAGTCGAGCTCGATTTCCAGCGGTTCACCGACTTCGTCCGGAACGACTGCCGTGACCGCCGGTGACTGGGCCAGTGAAGCCAAGAGCAATACCGTATCGCAGTCGCACGCCTCCGGCCGTAGAGCTGCGGAGGGCTGGGGGGTTGGAACGTCCTCTCCGACGAACACGGATCCAAGTGGAGGCGACGGGGAGGCTGGTTATACCGTCACCGACGACTTCTTAGTTGATGAAATTCGCATCAACGGGCAAACCCCGCCTCCCGCGCAGGTCGGGGCATCCATGACAAGAAAGTTTTATAATTCTGATCCTGTTGGCCTCGGAAATGGCATTTGGGTTGACCCCCAGAAAACTGTATATCATATGGACTCGGAAGGAAATCGTAAGGTGCTTGGTCGACTCGATGAACAGGGCAATGTCAGATTAGTTGGCTTGTACAAACATGTCAGCTACAAGGCCCCGAAAACAATCAATGTGGGAGCTTTGGTAGCTTTGGGAGAATCGGATCAAGCGAAATTCACCAATAAAGTTATGGAACATTTGTCTGACTACGACCCTGATCGCGCTTTTGGAATGAGTTTGGACGAGACAACTGTGATGCATCTGGCAGGTGAAAGAGTCGATCAATTCCTTTCTGCGGCCAAGGGAACGAAAGATTTCGTCACCGGTGTCGTTGAAACTGGAGTGATCGCAGTCGGTGATGCTTTCGGCTATGAGTTTTCAGATGAGTTTAAGTACGGCGGTGGCAATCTGACATCCTATATGTACCAACGCAGCTTGGCGGGAGCCGGTGAGGAATATGGCATGCTCCAAATATTTGCAGAAGATGCTTGGAGTATGGCGGAGAGCACATACTATTCAGCAGTGGATACACTTGATCGTATGGCTTCTGGAGATTATGAAGCATGGGGTGATTGTTCCAATGGGGTGGGCATGGCTGCGATTAGCATTGTGACAGGCGGGCATATGAGCCGAGTTGGCTCAATGCAATTAGGACGAACTATTGATGTTGATTGGAGCGTTGCACCAAGTAGGGGAGTCGCCAATCTTCAGCGGGTATCAGCGTCCGAAGCGAACGCTCCATTCGTGAAGAGGGATTGGAACGCTCCCTATGCCGATGGAGTGCAAGCCCGTACGTTCACCACAGGAAGGGACATGCAGTTTGTTCGTGTTCATGGTGCCGGGAATCAGCAAGGGGCATTCCTGGCCCGCACGAAAGAAATCACTGGAATGACGCCGCAGCAAATCCAGCAAAACCTTGCTCTTCCCAAGGTTCCCACGCACGTTTCTGATGTGTTCGTCGGTTCGGGCGTGCGAATGCAGATGGGCCGCATTGCAGCCCAACCGAGCTTCGGTGTTACAAGCACGCGCGGAATTCAGTATCAACTCATCGATCAGATACCGAGTTCTGCCTTCCAGAACATGAGGCCATTGCCATGAAGACTATCGATCTGAAGAAGATCAGCAAAGAAATCCGTCTGGACAACGGTGATCGCATTGTCCTGTTGGACATGCTCGCTGCAGATAAGTCGCTTTCTTCGGCTTCCATTGATCAGAACATCTACCGTGTGTCCGCGAGCGGAGACGTTATCTGGCAGGTGTCGGCTGGGGAACCCGTCTACGACAGATCCCCGTTTACTGGAATCGTCATTGAGGATGATGGTGTCCTTCATGCCTACCGCTGGGATGGGACCGAATACATCGTGGATGTTCAAAGTGGCGAGGCACAACCGTACCGGTTGTCCAAGTAACCGCGAGTTAGACGCATAACCGGGCGGCTTCTGGCGCGGGCGACTTCCAGATCACGGGTACGTGGTTCCGCTCGAACGATGCGGAGGTGTCCAACCACATCGTTTACGACAGCTTCGGGAACGTCGAGCACGAGACGGATGCCGACATTAACTTCGACTATGGCTACACGGGGCAGGAACGCGACC
>JANQHK010000105.1 GCA_028282685.1 Phycisphaeraceae bacterium | reverse complement strand
TTGATGAGTGTTTTAAAAGAATCTATGTACAAGAATGGCTCGGATTTCGGTTCATAGTGGCGACATGGCGCCAAGACACGAAAAGTCCGCCAAAAGGGCCGGCTGGAATACTATTTAATATCAAAAGACTTATTTGGTTGCGGGGGCGTGCGGCCATTTCGAATGGCTGATCCGCGCGGTAGGGTAGAGGTCGGGGCCACACGCAAACATGGCATGACACAGGTGCTCCAGATAATCTGACATCGCGAGTGGCTCATCTTCTCCCAATGGTTCCGCCGTTCAAGCGCTCCTTCGGGGTCGACCAGGATGTCGGCGACGTTCTGAGCGTCGCGTACTTCGGCGTCGCCGCGCCGGACTTCGAGCAAGGGGTTGTAGGCCGCGCTGTCGGGGTTGGTCGGATCGAACAAGAGCACGCGGCCGAACCGGGCTCGCCATCCGGCGGTAAGCTGCCAATTCTCTCCCTTGATATCGTGAACGATGGCAGAACCGGGCCAGGTCAGAAGTGTCGGTACCACCAAGCCGACACCTTTGCCCGAACGCGTCGGTGCGAAGCAGAGGACGTGCTCCGGTCCATCATGTCGGAGATAGGCGCGTCCGACGCGGCCCAGTGCAACACCGTCGGGACCAAGCAGACCTGCGCCTTGCACTTCGCGCGCATTCGCCCAGCGCGCCGAGCCATAGGTGACGGCTTCCTTGGCTTCCTGGGCCCGCCACACCGAAAGTCCAATCGCAATCGCGATGGCGGGAAAGCCGCCGGACGACGCGATGACGGCGCCCTCGACAAAGGATCTTCGGCGCGTAAGCGTCGAAGGTACCAACACAGCAAGAAGGCGGGCGGCGGATAGAGTGGCAGGCCTGCGACCTGCATCCAGGGCTCGCCGACTTGAGGCTGAAAGCCGAGCCGCCAAGCCGTCCACTGCGTCGCCGCCCAGATCGCGACAAATGCGATCACGAAACGACGAGAACCTGGCCCCCAGAGAATCCTCGTTGCGGACATGTGCGCCCCCACGCCCACGGCGTGACGGCGTCAGTAACAAGTGGAGACTGCGAATGCGCAATGCGTTGAGTTGCGGCGTAGCGCTTTGGCGTACCCGATGTCGCGACTTGGCGTCACCTCAGGCAGCAAAGAAAATCAGATCGTTGGAAATCGATATAGCAGTGGATTTGACTGGCTATACCCGAAATTCCAGACGAGATATTCTTTCACATCGGCCAGCCCCGATACAGGCACATTTCCTTGGTTATCCGGGCACTCTTCAGACGACGTTTGTCGACTACATGTTCGTGGACGAGATGATTGTCCCTCCGGAAAATCAGGCGCACTACTCGGAAAAGCTGGTCTATTTGCCAGACTGCTATCAGGTCAGCGACGACAAACGCCAGGTGGCCGAGCATACCCCGTCCCGCAAGGAACTCGGCCTGCCCGATAACAGCTTCGTATTTTGCTGCTTCAACAACGGCTACAAGTTCACGCCCCATTTCTTCGAGAAATGGATGCGCTTGCTTCATGCCATTCCCGAAAGCGTGTTATGCAGGGTTTGCGCCGATGCGTTGTCGCACGCCAACTGGCCGAGAGCGAACACGGAACTCGCTAACGCGAGACCGCGTTTCGTTTTGGTGATTCGACCCATCTGCCCCCAACTTCACCAGAGGGGCCACTGCGCGTGCCGCTCGGAAGCCATTGGCAACTCGGGGCACTCTCGAATTCGGATAGCCCCAACCGGCGAGCACAAGAGGCGCCCATTAGTATTCTCTGGTTATTGTTGGTTTATAGCCTATCAGGCTACCGATGAGTCGCACGCAATTCCCTGCCGGTCTGCAGCAAGATCCTGGCGTGCGTGATGGAATTGTCACAAGGCTGCAGGCTCCGCCGCGTCCGTCCGATGACGCTGTCGACCGTCTCTCCAGCCCACGTGGTGGGCTCCAGTCCACACCGCAAATCTAAGGTCTCGCTCACGGCTGCGGCACCCGCCAATCTGACAGCCGAAGGCGACCAACGAGACCGCTCTCCATACCGAGCG
>JANQHK010000064.1 GCA_028282685.1 Phycisphaeraceae bacterium | reverse complement strand
CGTCTATTGCCTTCTGGACGTGCGACGCGTTCACCGTCCCGGCGCCATCGTCGCGCGCCCAGAAGTCGGCCTCGCGCAACAGGTCCTCGAGCGACTCCCTGTGCGTGTTCAATTTCTCGGCATCGCCGGCGGTTCGTGCGCTGTGCTCGATGACACGGGCCACCGCCTGGCGGTCGAGCGGTTTCAAGTCCGCCCGTTTAGCCAGGGAGCCGATCAGCCGGGCATAGGCAAGCATCGTGCCTTCATTGCGGTCGATGCGGGTATCAAAGTCCGCGGAAACGCGGAAAAGCTCGCCGAATTCGGGGTCGTAGTAGGTGAGCAGGTAGTAGAGTTCCGGCTCCCCCACCATAACGACCTTGACGTGGAGCGGGATCGGTTCGGGCTGCAGTGTGACCGTAGTCGACCAGCCGAGGGACTCCGCCGGTGACTCGATGGTGATGACCCCCGCGCGCAGTGTCCGCTTCAGCGCTTCCCAGGCGAACGGCTGCGCGAGAATTTTTCGAGCGTCGAGCATCAGGCAACCGCCGTTGGCCCGATGCAGCGCGCCAGCCTTGATCAGCGTGAAGTCGGTGACCAGGGTTCCGAACTGGGCCATGTTTTCGATACGCCCTAACAGGTTGGGCTGAGTTGGATGAACCTCGTGGACGAGCGGAGCGCCGCCGGTCGGCCCGTCGCTTCGGCTGTGCGCGAAGTCCATGTGGCTATGATCCACCACAACATTCACCTGATAACGGCGGGTTGGCGGAGCGCCCCCCGCCTGGCTCAATCCCGCCGGCCCCAGAACCATTTGAGGCTGCTGAGGTTCGGGAAGGAATTCATGAGCATGCTCGATCACATCGTCGCGCACGGCCTCCAGGTATTCCAAGATGACCGGCTGATCTGCCCACGTTTCCTTCAATTCTTCGATGGATTGCCCTACGGCATACAACGTGACCTCGCGGTTTAGCTGTCGGATCTGCTCGCGCTGTTCCTTCTCCCATGTGGGAATCTTGCGCAGCAGCGTTTCCAGCTCTTTCTGCAGTTCTTCGGACGCCACTTGGCGGCTTTTACGTTCATCATCCGGGAGTTTCTGGAAATCCTCGGGGCCCAACACATCCCCTTCCCTTGTAGGTGCCAGAGCCATGCCCATCGGCGTACGGATCAGCGCGATTTCGCGCTCCTTGCATCGCTGCTGCAGTTCGTTGAAGGCTTCTTCCTGCCGTTCCTTGAACTGGTCCTGTACCGCGCTCGCCCGGTTTCTGTATTCCTCGCTATCGAACGCTGCAGGCAAGGCCAACCGCAATTCCTCAACGAGGGTCGCCATGTCGTCGCGAAACACCCCTCCCTTTCCCGCCGGAAGGCGTACGGCCTTCGGACTTTGGGGTTCGGAAAAATTGTTCACGTAACACCAGTCGGATGGTAGCTCCCACGTGCTCAGTGCCTTTTCCACCCACCTGCGGATGAACGCGTGCTTGCCCGTGCCGGGCGGCCCCAACGCGAACAGGTTGTATCCGCCGTGCCTCATCCCAATGGCGAAGCGCACGGCCTGGACGGCGCGTTCCTGGCCCAACGCCTCGTCAATGGGCTCCAATTCCGCCGTTGTGTCGAAAGGCATAAGCGCAACGTCACAGCGACGAAACAAGGCGTCCGGCGTTAGTGGATTGGCAATCGTGTTCTGCTCGACCATCAGGCCTGCTCCTCGATCCGGTCCATATCCTCGTCGCTGAAGCCGAAATGGTGGCCGATCTCGTGGATCAGCACATGCCGGACGATGTGACTCAGATCGTCGCCGGTCTCGCACCAGAAGTCCAGGATCGGCCGGCGGTAGAGCCAGATCATGTCCACGTCTCCGAACGGGTCGCTGACGCTTTTTTGATCCAGGCTGACGCCGCGGTAGAGGCCAAGCAGGTCGAACGGACTCTCAAGGTCAAATTCGCGCGCCACGTCTGCGTCCGGGAAGTCCTCCACCCGAATAACCACGTTTTCGGTAAACCGCCTCAGCGGCTCCGGTATGGTGGTCAGACTGGCCCGGGCCATTTCCTCCATTTCGATAAGGTCGGGCGGCGCCTTGAAGGTTCTGGTCATGGAGAAGCACACCTCATGGCGAAACACTACCGCGCCTTGATCCGTCGGCCAAGCGCCCTTAAGTCCACAGAGACGCAACCAAAAGAGGGGAAACCATG
>JANQHK010000097.1 GCA_028282685.1 Phycisphaeraceae bacterium | reverse complement strand
ACCGGACAATGTCCCCTGATCGACGACGGGCGCGTCATTCTGGCGCCCGGCGGCAAGGCGCTGCTCATCGCAGTCGATCTGAAGAGCGGCGAAGTGCTCTGGGAAACGCCCAACCCGATGCGCTGGAAAATGACGCACAGTTCGGTGATGCCGATCGAATTTGCCGGCCGACGCATGTACGTCTACGTTGCCAGCGGGGGCGTGGCGGGAGTCGACGCCGAGTCCGGCGAGCTGCTTTGGCGCACGGATCGGTGGCGCGTGAAAATTGCCGCGGTGCCTTCGCCGGTGTCCCTGCCCGACGGACGGTTGTTTTTCAGCGGCGGGTACGGAGCGGGGGCGATGATGGTCCAACTCGTCGAGCGCGATGGCACGATCGATGCCGATGAACTGTACCGCCTTGAAACCGAAACCTTCGGTGCCGATCAGCAGACGCCGATCTATTACCGCGATCACCTGTTCGGCATCCGCCCCGGCAGCGGCGAGCGCGGGGAATTGGTCTGCCTCGATCCGACCGGCCGCATCGCCTGGGCGGCGGGGCACAAGCCGGCGCTGGGTCTGGGACCGTTGGTTATCGCCGACGGTCTGCTCTATGCGCTGGGCGACCGGGGCGAATTGCATCTGTACGAAGCCGATCCCTCGGCCTGCAAGCCGCTGGATTCAGCCAAGGTACTGGACGGCCACGATGCCTGGGGGCCGATGGCGATCGTCGGGGGCCGACTGCTCTGCCGCGATCTGACCACGCTGGTCTGCCTGGATATCTCTGGGGCGAATGGAATGTGAATGAGTGCGGTTTTTTCCGCGATGGCTGCACTTTTCTGGACGCCCGGGTCGTCAATTCGATACAATGAGCGCCATGCCTGACACACAGTCCCCGGAACCGTCACGCAGGCAGTGGTTTGGCGATCTGGGGCGGTGGGTGGTCGGCGGGCTGCTGGCAGCGACCGGCGGCGCGCTGGCGCTTCGCGATCCCCAACACTGCACCAACAACGACCAATGTCGCAGTTGCCCGGCGCTGGGTGGGTGCCATTTACAGGCCGCGGTCCGCTACCGCGCGCAACCATCGCCATCCCATGAATGATGCCCCCGGACAATCCGATTCACCCACACGACGCAAGGTCATCCAAACCGGCGCGATCGGCACCGGACTGGTGGCGCTGGGCGGTGGGGCGATCTACCTGACGCGCCAACTGGCCGCTGGTGGGCCAAGTGATGACTCGGCCATTCCGTCCAAGTGGGAATATGACCTGAGTGAGTTGCAGAAAGTCGATCCGGTGCTGATTCGTTACCAATCGATCCCCGCGCCGACCCGGTCGCCTTCATTCGACTTAGCGTCAATCAAAGTAACGGGGTTGGATGACAGGGCGGCGCAGCGCTTGTTCATCACCGGCAGCGCGCGGCAGGGCGATTGGCTGTTCCTGGCCGATTCCGGTAACCGCTGCATTTGGCGGTGCGAAGGCGATGGCAAGATGGTCGATCGCATCGGCGCCGAAAAACATTTCATTGTGCCCAGCCCGTACTTCGATGTCGCCGCCGATCCGGACGGCCAAACGATCTGGGTGACCAATCCCGGCAAACACCGCGTTGAGCATTACACCTTGAAGGGCGAACGAATCGACTGGTTCGGCAAGCCCGGCTCAGCGATCGAGAAGTTCTGCGGTTGCTGCAATCCGTGCGGCATCGCCGTGCTGAGCGATGGTCGCATCGTGACGGCGGAGAAAGGTCTGCCGCGGGTGAAGGTCTATCATCGGGACGGTCGGCTGGAATCGGTCGTGGCCGGGCCGGAGGCCTTCAGGGAGCAGGCCGAAACCTGCGCCATGGGCGACTGCACGCAGGGCGGCATGGATGTGCAAACCGATCCGCAGGACCGCATCTGGGTGCGCGATCGTGTGACGAAAAGAATTCATTGTTTCCAGCGAAAGGATTCACCAGGGAGAACCGCAGAGAACCACGGATGAAAACATAGACAGGATTAACACCGATGGTATGGATTGATTTAATTGTATGACAACGATCAAAATAATCCTGTTCATCCGGTCAAAAAGAAAAACTCTGTGGTTCTCCGTGGCCCTCCGTGGTGAAAAATGATGTCGGATGACTCTACACAATCTGAATCTTCCACGCGGCGTGATGTTCTGACCAACGGCGTGCGCGGAGTCGCGCTGGTCTCGCTGGGCGGCGCGGTGGGTTGGCTTTGGCCGCGCGATCCGGCCGGCGCCGAAGCGGGCGCGCGCGGACAGTCCGGGCAATACGTCTGGCAGATCGATCCGGACAAGTGCATTTCCTGCGGGCGCTGCGCCACCGAATGCGTGCTCGATCCCTCGGCCGTCAAGTGCGTGCACAGTTATCCGATGTGCGGTTACTGCGAGTTGTGCACCGGTTACTTCGTGCCCGATCCGATCGCCCTGGAGCCGGGGCCGGCCAACCAGCTATGCCCCACCGATGCCATCGTCCGCGAATATGTGGAAGAGCCATACTTCGAATACCACATCGACGAGGACCTGTGCATCGGCTGCGCGCGATGCGTGAAAGGTTGCAATGCATTCGGCAACGGCTCGCTGTACCTGCAGATTCGCCATGACATCTGCGTCAACTGCAACGAGTGCGGCATCGCACGCGTCTGCCCCAGCCGGGCCATCAGCCGCGTGCCCGCCGATCAACCCTACCGCATCAAGCACCACGGGGCGGAGGGGGAGAATTGAGCCATTGCGGATTGCGGATTACGGATAGCGGTTGGCCCCGAGCCGCCCTGCGGCTTTGCGGTATCGGGTTTGTTTTGGCGTTGTGTATTGCGGATGGGTCATTCGCCATCGAGCGCTTTCCCCCGCCGGATTTTACTGAGCACACCTTGCCTGAAACGACCACTCCCGCTGCGCAGGCGACATGGCATGAATACGTGGATGTGGCGGTGCTGGCGGTCACGCTGGTACTGGCGTCCTGGCTGGCGCTGAAGCGCCGCTCCCGTCGCGGTCTGGTGGTGCTCTCCATCGCCGCGGTGATCTATTTCGGTTTCTATCGGGCGGGTTGCGTCTGCGCGATCGGTTCGATTCAGAACGTGGCGCTGGGTCTGGCCGATGCGACGTACGCCGTACCGTTGTTCGTGTTGGCGTTCTTTATACTGCCAATTGCGTTCACGTTGTTCTTTGGTCGCACGTTCTGTGCCGCGGTCTGTCCGCACGGTGCGCTGCAGGACCTGTTCCATATCAAGACGCTCCACCTGCCGCACTGGTTGAATGCGACACTGGGTTTGATTCCGTTTGTCTACCTCGGCTTGGGCGTTCTGTTCGCCGCCACCGGTGCTTCGTTCATCATCTGCCAGTACGATCCGTTCATCGGTATCTTCCGGTTCGACGGCACGGCGTGGGTGCTTATCTTCGGCGGGGCGCTGCTGCTGATCGGCACCGTGATCGCCCGGCCGTACTGCCGATTTCTATGTCCGCTCGGGGCGATTTTTCGATTGGTCAGCCCGTTCGCCCGCCGGCACGTGAAAATCTATCCGGACAAGTGCATCAACTGCCGGTTGTGCGAAGATTCCTGTCCGGTCGATGCGATCGAGCCGTCCGATCCGCCCGGTTCCAGCCGACCGCAACCGCCGCGCGGCCTGATGGCGGGAATGTTGGTTCTGACGGTGGTCTTGGTCGCAGCGGGAGCATGGGCGTTCGCCGAGGCCTCCCCGGCACTGGCGCGCGTGCATCCGACAGTCAAAAAAGCCGAGCGCATTGCACTGGCCGAATCCAATGCCGCGGCCGTGAAACAGGATTCCATCGAATCGCATGCCGTCCAGGCCTTTCGCGCCCGGGGCGGTGAACCTTCCGCACTCTACGCCGAAGCCGAGCAAGTGCTGGCGCGATTCCGAACCGGCGCCGTCTGGCTCGGCGCATTCTTCGGCCTGGTGATCGGCGGGAAGCTGGTC
>JANQHK010000009.1 GCA_028282685.1 Phycisphaeraceae bacterium | reverse complement strand
GTAGGCGCCGGGCAGATCGATCAGTTTGAAGACCTGTTCGCCGTGCTCGAAGGTTCCCTCAGCTCGCGCCACGGTTTTTCCGGGCCAGTTGCCGGTGTGCTGGCGCAGGCCCGTCAGCGCGTTGAAGACGGTGGACTTGCCGACGTTGGGATTGCCGGCCAGGCCGATCCGTCTTGGCGCATCGAGGGCGCTGCTGGGAATGTGTTGGGAATGCGTCACGGTGTTTTGGATGTTGTGAACTTAGTTGGATTGCGCCGCTTCGACCCAGATGTTACGGGTTTGGTCGTCGCGGAGGGCGATGAGTGTGCCGCGCACGCGGTAGGCGCTCATTCCGCCGAACGGCCCGTGCAACTCGCGCCGCAGGGGCGCCCCGCGCGTCAGGCCGAGGTCGAGAATGCGTCGTCGGGCATGGCCGGTGCAGGCCTCGTCGAGGCGCACGATGCGGACCGGATCACCGTTGGGAAGTTCCGAAAGACGGCAGGGTGTGCGCGGGTCGTCTGCGACCGGTTCATCGTTGATGTGGATGCGATCGGTGCGTCGGTTGGAGACCATGTAAAAGCCGGCCACAACCGCAGCGGTCGCCAGCGTCAATCCGATGCTCGATACGATCCAGAGTGCCAGTGCCATGGTGATGCCTCACAATTAATTTCGACTATGCCAACAGTATACTTCGGCGCGCCTAACAATTCAAATTTAATATTCCGGAAAAATAATATTCAAAAATATCGCGTAAGTGCATTTTATAAAGAAGTTTGTGTGTTTTTTGTGTTCGTGGGTCGGGGCTGGAGTGTGCTTCGGATCGGCCTGTCGATAGGGCGGTGTGGATCGGATACAATGCCTACCCACCCCTCCCCAGGCCATGGAGAATCCGCCAGATGACGACGCAAACACTTGAATCCAATCCGCTCTCGGCCACCGATTCGCAGGTGGCGCGGCTCATTGCCGCCGAGAGCGAACGTCAGCGGTACACGCTGGAGATGATCGCCAGTGAAAATCACACCAGCGCCGCCGTCATGGCCGCTGTGGGCAGTTGCCTGACCAACAAATATGCCGAGGGCTATCCCGGAAAACGGTATTACTCGGGGACGGGTTTCTACGACGAGGTGGAGCAACTGGCGATCGACCGTGCCGGCGAATTGTTCGGCTGCGGATACGCCAACGTCCAGCCGCACTCCGGCGCCAATGCCAACTTCGCCGTTTTCCTGGCGCTGCTGAATCCTGGCGATACCTATCTGTCCGTCGTGCTTTCGGACGGAGGTCACCTGACGCACGGATCGCCGGTGAACGTCTCGGGCAAGTGGTTCAATCCCGTGCATTACCCGCTGGTCTACGATGAATCGCGCGAGGACTACGGCCACATCGATTACGACGCCGTGGAGCAGCTCGCCGCCGAGCACAAACCCAAACTGATTATGTGCGGTTACTCGGCGTACCCGCGCCTCATCGACTTCGCCCGTTTCCGCAAGATCGCCGACGGCTGCGGCGCGCTGCTCATGGCCGACATCGCGCACATCGCCGGTCTGGTCGCCGGCGGCGCGCATCCGTCGCCGTTTCCGCATTGCCACGTGGTCACCACCACCACGCACAAAACACTCCGCGGGCCGCGCGGCGGGCTGATTCTCACCGACGATGAAGACCTGGCCAAGAAGTTTAACAAGGCGGTCTTCCCCGGCTCGCAGGGTGGGCCGTTGATGCACGTCATCGCCGGTAAGGCCGTCTGCTTCGGCGAGGCGCTCAAGCCCGAGTTCAAGCAGTATGCCGCACAAACCGTTGCCAATGCCAAGGCGCTGGCCGAGGCGCTGACCGGGCGTGGGTATCGCCTGGCATCGCGCGGCACCGACAATCACCTCATGCTCATCGACTTGCGCAAGACCCATCCGGAACTGACGGGCCAGGACGCCGCCGGCTGGCTGGAGGCGGCCGGGATCGTCACCAATATGAATACCGTCACGCAGGACGAACGCTCGCCGATGAAAACCTCCGGAGTGCGCCTGGGCACGCCCGCCCTGACCACGCGCGGCATGACCGAAGCGCCGATGTCCGAAGTGGCCGACTTCATCGACCGGGCCCTGGACTCGGCCGGCGACACCGCCGTACTCGATGCGATCCGTGGCGAGGTGGTCGAACTGTGCAAGAAGTTCCCCATGCCGCACTGATTGCAGTCCCGGGTCCTGAAACCTGGTGCTTGAGATTGCAACTTTGAGATTTGAGATCAAGCCGGACCTGAGGGGTCCTGAGCTTGTCGAAGGATGACGAAGGTCCGGATCTCTCCATCCCCGTTCACGCCATTTCATAACGATCCCGGCGCCCTGCGGCTTGCGTCAAGGCCACGGTGCGGTTGTCTTGCCAATAAAAACCCCGCTAGCGCGCGAAGCACTAACGGGGCGGAGGGAGAAAAGATGAAACCAAATTTATGGGGCCAATGGCCCATCTGTAATTATACGTCGTCGAAACACGCGAGTTTCGTTCAACATTTTTTCATCCGGCCAACCTGAAACGCGGCCCCGAATCGCTGATTGAACATCCTGAAACCGTAAAAACCCCGCTAGCGCATGAAGCACTAACGGGGCGGAGGGGAGAAAGATGATCGATGGTTGATGGGGGTAGACCAGTCGACAGCGGGGATGCGACCCTCCCAGTGTAGCCCATACTGATTCTACCCCCATGATCTCTCATGAGAATCATTTTTACTATTTTAACAGCCCAATATCAAGGGAAAAGTGTCCTGATGGCGATAATTTTTGGGTTTTTAACCCCACCAGGCCCATTATTCGGTCGCCCTTGAAATTGATTTTGGAATCAGTAATTTCCCGCAAGCGACCCCGTGCATTGCCCTAGTGCACTAAATCCGTATTTCATCAGGTCTTATTAGCGTTGAGTTCATTTCTTTCTCCAGTGACCCTGCCAGGGCGAACAGGGTGGACTCCCGGAAGTAGGGTCCCAAAAGTTGAAGGCCGATGGGTAGTTTTCCACAGTCCGTCTCGGCCAGTCCCCCGGGAATTGAGATTCCCGGGATTCCGGCGACGTTGCAAGTCACCGTGTAGACATCCATCAGGTACATCGCCAGAGGGTCGTCGCTGGCCTGTCCGATTCGGACTGCCGGGCCGGTCGTGGTGGGGCAGAGGATGGCATCGCATCGCTGGAAGGCGGCGTCGAAGTCTTGCTTGATCAGCCGTCGGACCTTCAACGCCCGCAGGTAGTAGGCATCGTAATACCCGCTGGACAGCGCGAACGTGCCCAGCATGATCCGACGTTTGACCTCATCGCCGAATCCCTCGGCACGGCTGGCGGCGTAAAGATCGATCAGGTCGGCCGGGTCTTCGGTGCGATGGCCGTAGTGCACGCCGTCGTAGCGCGCCAGGTTGCTCGATGCTTCGGCCGTGGCCACCAGGTAATAGGTCGGCACGCCGTACTCGGTGTGCGGCAGGTCGACTTCCACCACTTCCGCGCCCCGGTCCGCCAGCAACGATGCGGCACGATCCAGCGCGGCGGTGACTGCGGGATGGTTGCCCTCGCTGCGGTACTGCTTGGCGATGCCGAGTTTCTTGCCGGCCACCGACTCATTCAACGCGGCGACATAATCGGGGATCGGTCCGCTGACCGATTCGATCGCGCTGGTCGAATCGTTCTCATCGTGACCGGCGATGGTTTGCAACAGGATCGCCGCATCTTCCACGGTGCGTGTGATCGGGCCGATCTGATCCAGCGAACTGGCGTATGCGACCAGTCCGAACCGGCTGACCAGCCCGTAAGTGGGTTTGAGGCCGACCACACCGCACCACGCCGCGGGCATGCGTATCGATCCGCCGGTGTCGGATGCCAGCGCAGCGGCGGCCAGGTCTGCGGCGACGGCCGCTCCCGCGCCCCCCGACGAACCGCCGGGCGCATGGTCTGTATTCCACGGGTTGCGCGTCGGACCAAACGTACTCCGTTCGCCCGTGCTGCCCATGGCGAACTCGTCGAGATTGAGCTTGCCGAGTATGACGGCCCCGGACTCCTCGAGTTGGCGCACGACGGTGGCGTCGTACGGAGAGCGGAAATTTTCCAGCATCTTCGAGCCGCAGGTCGTGCAGCCGAACGTGGTGGCGATGTTATCCTTGACGGCGACGGGCACGCCGGCCAACGGCCCGGTGACCTCGCCGGCGTCCACGGCCTGCGCCCGCTGCATCGCACGCTCGGAAAAAACCTGCGTGTAGGCATTGATCGTGCCGTTGTACCGCTCGATGCGATCGAGATAAGCGCGCGTCACGTCCGCACTGCGCATCTGCCCGGAGGCGATGGCGTTGCGAATCTCTGCGAGGTTGGTTTGTGTCACGTCCATCGCGGAATCGTCAGGCGCTGGGGCCGTCGCCGAGCACCTTCGGCACTTTGAAGAAGGGCGGGTCGGCGGCGGGGGCGTTATCCAATACTGCGTCGTTTGACAGGCCGGGCTTGGGCTCATCGGCGCGGAATCGGTTGGTCATGTCGGTCGGATGGGCCATGGGCTCGACGTTGGCCAGGTCCAGTTCGTCCAGTTTTTCCATGTACCCGAGCACGGCGGAGAGTTGCGATGTGAAAAAAGCAATCTGCTCATCGCTCAGCTTCAGCCGAGAGAGCTTGGCGACATGGCGGACCTGTTCTTCGGTCAATTTCGTGGTCATGGTGGCATAGACTACCAGCGCGGCGGGAGCGGACAAAATACGCCGCCTGGGTTAGGCGAGCCCTGATGCTTTACCTGATTGAACGAATCGCGGATAATAAGGGTATGATCCGGAAAATCATAACCAAGCGCACCTTGCATGATTCTGATCAGGCGACGGATGACCGTGTGTATTGGCTGAGCCAACCCCCTGAATGCCGCATCGATGCGGTTCAAATCCTTCGACGGCGCATGTATGGAAATTCAGCAAGACTTCAAAGATCTGCTCACGTTGTTCAACGGTCACCAGGTTGAGTACATGGTAATCGGCGGCTATGCCTTGGCCATCCATGGGGCTCCCCGGGCGACCGGCGATATGGATTTGTATGTCAGGCCCACCCCGGAAAATGCCGGCCGGATCATGACGGTGCTGAAAGCGTTTGGTTTTGACTTGGTGGGTCTTGAAACAGCGGATTTTCAAATACCGGGGCGTATCATTCAACTGGGCGTTCCGCCGGTGCGAATTGTTCTGGTCACCTCGATCGATGGGGTGGATTGGGATCAGGCGTATTCGGGAATTGTCATGGGGCCATACGGTGATATTCAGGTACCTTACATCGGCCTTGATGCATTGCGCGCCAACAAGCGCGTCAGCGGTCGGAAAAAGGATTTGGCTGACTTGGAGGCGTTAGGAGAGAGTGAAACCGACGCGGCGTCCTGAATGATTGGGCGGTCGGTTCAGTGGTCTTTAATGAGCAACCATACCGTCATCACGGTGGGCAATTTCGACGGCGTGCACCGCGGCCACCAGGCCATGTTGCGCCGCGCGCGCGATCTGGCCGAGCGACACGATGCCGAAGTCGTCGCCGTGACGTTTTCCGATCACCCGATGACTCTGCTTCGGCCCAAGAGCGCGCCGCCGATGCTCACGCAGCGCGGCCAGGCGTTCGAGATTCTGCGTGATGGCTGGGCCGACCGCGTGGACGTGTTGCCGCTCGATGTCGATCTGCTCAAGCTTGCGCCCGAGCAGTTCATCCTGCGGATGGTGGATCAATTTGCCCCGGTTGGGTGGATCGAAGGGGTGAACTTTCGTTTCGGTCGCCACCGCAAAGGCGATGTGGATACGTTGCGTCAGTTTGGCGCGCAGCACGGCTTTGAAGTCGAGACGGTGGACCTACAGACCGTCACCCTGCGCGACAAGACGCAAGCCGAGGTTAGCAGTTCGCTGATTCGCTGGCTGGTCGGATACGGGCGCATGGCGGATGCGACGTTGTGTCTGGGGCGACCGTTCACGTTGCGCGGCACGGTGGTGCACGGCGAGGAGCGCGGGCGGATGATCGGCGTGCCCACGGCCAACCTGGACTGCGGTCCCCAGGCGCTGCCGGGGGAGGGGGTCTACGGTGGATACGCCTTGGCGGATGGAGCGGTGCATCCCGCGGCCATCAGCATCGGCGTCAAACCCACCTTCCACGGGCACGATCTGACCTGCGAGGTGCACCTGTTCGATTTCGATGGCGATCTCTACGGCCGAACGATCGACGTACAGGTGCTGCGCTGGATACGCGAGCAACAGACTTTCGTAGGAATTGATGTGCTGGCCGCCCAGATCCAACGCGACCTGAAAGCGATCCGCCGATACCATGAGTTGGAACGGATGGACCCCAACCGAACCATCCTGCAAGGACAGGCCACCGCATGAAGTACGAATCGAACTGCACGATCGATCAGATCGCCGAAATGCTGCAACAGGCCGCGAGCGTGCTGATCACCACACACCTCAAGCCGGACGGCGATGCGCTGGGATCGCTGGTGGCGATGGGTGCGGCGTTGGAGCGGATGGGCAAGACGGTCCAACGCTGGGTCATGCCTCCCGTTCCGGACAACCTGAGTCTGCTGCGCGATGACGTGGCGTTAACGGAGATCGGCGAAGCCGGGCCGCCTGCGGACGCCGGGGAGCCGGACCGCATCGTCGTGCTGGATACCGGGTCCTGGTCGCAACTCGAACCGCTGTGCGGCTACCTGGAACCGCGCTACGATCGCATCATCGTGATCGATCACCACCTGCGCGGCGACGATCTGAGCGCCCTGCGCTACGTGGACTCCACCGCCGCGGCCTGTTGTGAAATTGCCGCCGCGTTGATCGATCAACTGCCCGTCGAACCCGATGCACTGATCCGCCGTGCGCTGTTTGTCGGTTTGGCTTCGGACACCGGCTGGTTTCGCTTTTCCAACACCACCGCCCAGACACACGAACTGGCCGCGCGGCTGCTGCGCGCGGGGGTCGATCACGCCGAACTCTATGCTCAACTCGAGCAGGGCGAGCGTCCGGAGAAACTGCGCTTGCTGATCCGCGCACTGGATTCGCTGCAATTGTGCAACGGGGGCAAGGCGGCGGTGATGACGCTGCGCAGCAGTGATTTCGCCGACACCGGCGCCATGCCCGAGGAAACCGAGCGCTTCGTCGATGTGCCCCAGGCCGTGCGCGATGTGCGCGTGGTCGCGCTGGTCACCGAGCAGGACGACGGCCCGGTGCGGTTGAGCTTACGATCCAAGCCGGGCCCGGGCGCGATCAACGTCAGTCAACTGGCGCAACAGTTCGGCGGGGGAGGGCACGCGCGCGCCGCCGGGGCGAAGGTCGACGGGACACTGGAAACGGTCAGGGAGCGGGTCATCGCCGCGCTGGCAGCGCTGTCGATGGACTGAGATCGCCGGATATCAGGGCGACTCGTCTTCCGGGCGGATCACGCGGACGTTCTCGCGCCCGTCGGGTTGGTCATCCCTGTCGCGGTTCGACTCCCTGCCCGTCAGAAGATTGCCGAGCTCGGCGATCAGACTGAGCACCATGTACGTCAGGCCCATTGCCAGCAAGGCCGCCATCGCCAGCAGCAGCAACGGCGCCACAAACAGCAGGATGCCCACCGCCAGCGTGCCGCGCCAGACCCAGCCCGGCTTCGCCGACACCCGCCGGTAGATGCCCGTGAATCGGCCCGAGCGATCAAATTGTCCAAAATCAATCGGCATGTCGCTGTTTTTTCGTTACCTGAGCGTCTGACATGATGGTTGACCGTTTGGATGCCGCTGTCAACCGAGCGGCGGATGGAATCGGCTTGACGCTGGGCGCACCGCGGCGATACTTTGATTTTTGTTTGACCTGTCTTACTTCAGAGGGCTGCCAACATGTCACGATACCTCATCCTGATCGCGTGGGTGCTGGGGACATTGCCTGTGCTGACGCCGGCCCGGGCCCAGATGCAGGAGCCGGCCTTTGAGCCGTTCGACGGCCACATCACCGCCGACGATGTCAACGTGCGCGCCGGTCCGGGAAAGCTTTACTACATCATCACCCAACTGGACAAAAACGCACCGGTGCACGTTCACGACAATGTCTACGGTTGGTACAAGATCTCCCCGCCCAAGGGCACGTGGTCGCTGATCTCCAAGACGTATGTCGAGCTGAATCCCGATGGCAAGACGGGCAAGGTCACCGGGGATCGCGTACTCGTTCGCGCTCCCAATCCCGCGGGAACCGATGACAGCTACCACGTTCAACTCAAACTCGACACCGGCGACGTCGTGCAACTGATCGGATCGGACATCGGCTACTATCGCATCGTCCCCCCGGATGGGGCATATGTGTTTGTCAGTGAGCAGTACATCAAGAAGGGCAAGGCCGCCGCGCCGCCGCCCGAGCCCCCGGTCCCCCCGTCCCCGCAACCGCCGACGGTGGACCGGGGAGAGCAACCCGCCGAGCCCACCGACCCGGCAGTACCAGCCGAGCCGACCGCCCCCGCTGAACCGGCCGAACCGGCGCAGCCGCAGGCGATCAAGGTGACGCTGCTCGAGCGGGGCGATGTGCTGCTGGGCGACCGGACGCTCACGCCGGCGCAGTTAACCCAGGCACTTAAGCCGATCGTTCAGGCCGATGGTAATACGTTGTTGATCATCCAGGCATCGCAGAACTTGGATTACCAGAAAGTGATGAAAGTGGTGGAGGCGGCGCGTTTGGGCGGGATCACCAAGGCGCGCGTGGTCAAGCAAGCCGCCCCCGTCGGCTCCGAGCCGCCCGTGGTGGTCGCCGAACCCGCCGAACCTGCGGAATCGGCCGAACCCCCCGAGGCAGAGCAGGCGCAGAAAGAATTGACCGCGCTGGAGCAGCAATACACCCGGGCCTCAGCGAGACCGCTGGAAGAGCAACCGCTGGACGAATTGATCGGTCAATACGGCGGGCTGTTGAACGACCCGCGTCTGGGGCGCGATGGACAGGCGCTGATCAACACGCGTTTGGAGATTTTGCGCACCCGCCGCCAGTTGCTGGCCGCCCGTCGGGAACTGTCCGAGCGCAAGGAGCGTGAACAGGTCCGCGTACAGCAGCAACCGACGCCGCAATACAACGCCGTCGGCAAGCTGCACGCTTCCTCGCTATACACCGGCGGCAGACTTCCGCTGCTGTATCGTCTGGTCGATCCATTGAACGGTTTGATCGTGGCGTACGTCCGCCCGGCGGAGGGCCTGAACCTGGCCGGCCTGTCCGGACGTTACGTCGGAATCGTCGGCGAAAGCACGTACGACGAAGCGATGCGCCTGCGCATCATTACCCCGCAGCGCATCGACGCGCTGGGCCAGGTACCCGCGGTGGAGCCCCAGCCGGCACGGCCTCCAACGCCGGTCGAGGCGGACGCCGACGGCGACGCCGCGGAAGATCCCTCGCCTCCGTCCATGCCGTCTCCCGCGCCCCGCTGGGAAGACCGGTAAACTCGTTAATGGGTTAACTGGTTAATCGGTGGATCGGTGGATTGGCCAAGCCGGACCTGAGAAGTCCCGAGCAAGGCGAGGGACTGCGAAGGTCCGGATCAGACACAAACAATATAAGACACTCTAGACCGTAATCTGGATGATTTGCGCTTCAAGTTTTTCCAGATCGACCAGCGCGGCGGTGTGTTGGCCGGTCAGCCAGCCGCCGCATTCGCCCGGATTCAGGTACAACGTGCCCCCTTTCTTTTCGTTGACGATCTCGTGGGTGTGGCCGGTGATTACCAGGTCCGCCCCGGCGATTTCCTTGGGCTTGAGCCAGTCGATGAAATGGTGCATGACGATTGTGCGTCCGCCCAGTGAAAGGCGCAGCGGGCCGTCGACGATCTGCGGCAGCACCTGCTTCAACCCCTTTTTCTCGCCGTCGTTGTTCCCGTAACAGACATGCACAGGCAGGGTTTGGGGCGCCTCCGGCGGCGCGAGCAGTTTGGCGGCGAAGGGGGCGACCAGGTCGCCCGCGTGGAGCAACGCTTCCACCTCCAACCGCACAAAGTGGGCCACCGCCCGACGCAGCGCCGGCAGGTTGTCGTGCGAATCGCTGATGACGCCGATACGCATCATGATTCTCCTGTCTTCCATTGTGGAAACATCGTCCGGCCTTGATCTATATCAAGGATTGTGTTGCGATAGGGTGGTAAAGGCAAGTCAGATTCGTCTATCCCGCATGAAGGGCATGACATGGGTTCCCCTCGCCGGGGAAAAAAAAGGGCAAAGGGCGGTGGGTTGCACGTTGCCTGCTTCGGCGCGATCGGTGCGGTGATCGGCCTGGGTGTGGCGGTGGCGCACGTCTCACGCGCGCCCAGTTACCTGTCCGATTCCCCCGAAACCTGCATCAACTGCCACGTCATGTACCCCCAGTACACCACCTGGGCGCACTCGGCCCACGGCAACGTCGCCACCTGCAACGACTGCCACGTTCCGCACGACAACCTCCTGCACCATTACGCGTTCAAGGCCAAGGACGGCATGAAGCACGCGACGATTTTCACCCTGCGCGCTGAGCCGCAGGTCATCAAAATGTCCGAAGCGGCGATCCCCGTTGTTCAGAACAACTGTATCCGCTGCCATACCAACACGGTGGAATCGGCGGCCATGCACGGCCTGGCGCCGGATGGGTTGCGCTGCTGGGATTGCCACCGCGATACGCCGCACGGCCGGGCGCGCTCGCTCTCGGCCACGCCGCAGGTTCTGCGCCCGCGCCTGGCGCCAGTCGGTCTGGACGATCCGGGCCATCGCGTGGAAGGCCGAACGCCGCGACAAACCACCGAGGAGTCCGATCATGAATGACGCCCAGGTTCCGCAAGGTCGATCGCGCCGTCTTTCGTGGGGGGTGCTGATACTGGCGATGATTCTCACCGCCGGGTTGGCGCTGCTGCTCAGTTCCATCATCGAGCGACGCCAGGAAGCGCAGATTGTCCAGATCATGCAGCCGATTGATCCGATGGAAACGGACTCGGCCAAGTGGGCGGGCAATTTCCCCCGCCAGTACGATCGCTACAAGCGCATGCAGGACTCGGAAACACAAACCAAGTATGGCGGAGCGTTCCTGCGCGATTACCTGGAAGAAACGCCCGCCAACGTGATCCTCTTTTCCGGGTACGGCTTTGCCAAAGACTACTTGCAGGGACGGGGGCACGTGTATGCCGTGGAAGATGTGAAGCACAGCAAGCGTGTCGGCGCCAAGACTCCGGCCACATGCTGGCATTGCAAGAGCCCCGACGTGCCGCGCGTCATGGCGGAGCTCGGAAAAGAGAAAGTCGATTATCCGGATGAAGCGACGTTCCAGGAATTGATCATGGCCGGGGCCGGCGACTTCTACAAGCAGAACTTCATGGCGCTCAAGGACGAGATCACCCATCCGATCGGCTGCTTCGATTGTCACGATCCGGCGACGATGGCGCTGCGCATCACGCGCCCGGCGCTGATCGAGGCATTCGAGCGGCAGGGCCGGGACATCAACCAGGCCTCTCACCAGGAAATGCGCACGCTGGTCTGCGCCCAGTGTCATGTGGAGTACTACTTCAAGGGCGAGGGCAAGTACCTGACCTTCCCCTGGGACAAGGGCCTGAAGGTCGAGCAGATGGAGGAATACTACGACCAGTACCGGTTCGCCGACTGGACCCACGCCATCAGCGGCACGCCCATGATCAAGATGCAGCACCCGGATTACGAGATTTACAACACGGGCATCCATGCCTACCGCGGCGTCAGCTGTGCCGACTGCCACATGCCCTACCGCACCGAGGGCGGGGCCAAGTTCACTGATCACCACCTGCGCAGCCCGATGTTGAACATCGAAAACAGTTGTGCCGTGTGTCATCGCTGGGGCGAGCAGGAAATCCGCCAACGCGTGGAGGGCATCCAGGACAAGGTCCGGGAGGCGCGCACCCGCGCCGAGTCGGCGATCGCGCTGGCCCACTTTGATATCGCTGCCTGCAAGCAGGCCGGGGCTGAGCAGGAGAAACTCAAGGCCGTCCGTCAGCTCGTGCGCAGCGCGCAGGTCCGTTGGGATTACGTCGCGGCCAACAACGGCATGGGCTCCCATTCGCCGCAGGAATGCGTGCGCGTCCTGCTCGCCGCGACGGACCTCGCGCAGCAGGCCCGCATCGAATCCACACGTCTGCTTGCCCAGCTCGGCCACACCGATCCGGTGCGATATCCGGATTATTCAACCAAGGAAAAAGCCCAGGCGCTGAGCAAAGCGTTCATCGCCGGCAATCCGCCGAATTTGTTGGGTGAGAAAGCCGAAGCCGTTGCCGGGCGGTGATTGTGGGCTATGAGCTATGGGCTGTGGGCATGAACTGCCGCGTGTGACGGGGCGGCTGAACGCGCTCCCCTGCGGGTTGCGGCTAAACAAGTTAACCCGTTAACCAACTACGCCGCCCGGTCGATCTGTTCGATCAGCGATTGGGTTTCGTGGGCGATGTTCTTCGGCAGGTCGGGGAAGTCGAGCATCGGGGCCAGGCGCATCGAAATCGCCTGCAACGCTTTTTTGGCTGAATCGCTGTGGTCCGGATCGCCCAGTTGCTCCATGTGAATCTGGATTTCCCGCCGATAGCGCAGCAGTTTCTGTAAATCCTTGTTTTCGTGCAGCGGCTGACGCAACTCCAGTACGCGCTCCTGCTGCTCCATCCGTGCGAGCATCGGCGTCAGCAGGTTCAGCGTTTCCAGCGCGATGGTCGGTTGCGTGGGGATCAGCTTTTCGGCTTCGGCCGTCCGCCCCTCGATCCATTCGCGGATGCGTTTGATCAGCTTCCCGGCTTCCTTGCCGCGCGCGTCATCGATTTCGGCAAACTTTTTTAATGCGCTCATCGTCGGCAGCAGTGGTTTGCCGAGGGAGATCATCTTGGCCTGCACCCGGCAGTGCTCGATCTGGATGCCCTCAAGAATTTCGTTTACGGGCTGGCCGCCTGCCCGGAGTTGCGGCATCGGCGCCGCCTTGACCAACGCCGCCACCTTCAGCTTGACCGAGTTGGGATGGCCCTGCGCGACGAGCTTGCCGGTATAGTCGAACAGGTACGCTCGGGGGAAGGAGCGCGGAAACGGTGCGGTCTTCGGTACCAGGTTCTGGTACACCGGAAAGTTCACCCGCTTGTTCTTGCAGAACACTTTCGCTTTGTTGGCATCGCCTTTGTGGCTGGAGATTACCTGGAACTTGCCTGTCTTGCCGTATTGATTCTGAAGCTGCACCAGACCGGGGATGCTGGCCCGGCAGGGCGGACACCAGATGCCCCAATACTCGAAAAAGATCACCTTGCCCTGCAGATCGGAGGCCTTGACCGCCTTGCCGAAGATCGGCTGGGACAGATCGCAGCCGTTGAGGGGATTGGCCGCGTATGCCGATACGCAGACCGCACAAACCGTGACGACACCGATAAGACCGGCTTTGAACTTCATGTTTTGATCCAACATATGACCGAGTCGAGGGAGCAAGTCAGGCAGGATTACGCCGAATGTTTACCCCATCGGCGCAACGTTGGGGGCGAGAGGTAATATACCTTATCCCGCGGGAGCAATGCAAAAACATTTTTTCTCTGAATCGAGGGGGCTGGATTACACCGCCGCGGGCATTTCCAACGGCACGTCCGGAGCCGGCAGATCGCTGGAGCCCATCAGATAGGCGTCGATGGCGTGCGCGGCCCCGCGGCCCTCGGCGATCGCCCAGACCACCAGCGACTGGCCGCGCCGGCAGTCGCCCGCCGCGAAGATGCCCTCGGCTTCTGTGGCGTATTTACCGTACTCCGCCTGCACGTTTGATCGCTTGTCGGTCGGCAGTTTGAACTGTTCGATGATCGCCTGCTCCGGGCCGAGGAAGCCCATCGCCAGCAGCACGAGCTGGGCCGGATAGGTTTGTTCGGTGCCCGGGATTTCGCTGAACGGGGCGGAGTCGGCCGGTTGGGACCAGTCGATGCGGATGGTTTCAATGCCCGCCACGTTGCCGTTTCCGTCATCGAGGAATTTCTTGGAGAGGATGGCGAACTGGCGGGGATCGTCACCGAACTTCGCCGCCGCTTCCTGATGACCGTAATCGGTGCGCAGAATCTTCGGCCAGGTGGGCCAGGGGTTGTTCGCAGCGCGCTCGGCGGGGGGCTTGTCTAGCAGTTCGAAGTTGACCATCGACCGGCACCCGTGGCGCAAGGAAGTGCCGATGCAGTCGGTGCCGGTATCGCCGCCGCCGATGACGATCACGTCCTTACCCGCGGCGCTGATCGGCGGAGTGAAGCTGTCGGCATACTCGGCGTCGAGCAGCGCCTTGGTGTTGCCGTGCAGGAATGTCATTGCCGAGTAAATGCCGTTTAGCTCCCGCCCGGGAATCGGCAGATCACGCGGGACGGTGGCGCCCGTCGCCAGCAGCAGCGCATCGTATTCTTCACGCAACGGCGCCGGATCGATATAACGGATACTCTTGGCTTTGGGGCCGTCTCCGGCGGCAAGTTCGGGCGAACCGCCGACGAATGCATTGGTGACAAACTCCACGCCCGCCGCCGCCATCAGGTCGATGCGGCGCTGCACCGTGCGCTTGTCGAGTTTCATGTTGGGAATGCCGTACATCAGCAGGCCGCCGATGCGATCGTGCCGCTCGAACACCGTGACGCTGTGTCCGGCCCGGTTCAGTTGCTCCGCCGCCGCCAGACCCGCCGGGCCCGAGCCGACGATGGCAATGCGCTTGCCCGTTCGTATGGGCGGTTGCGTCGCCGTCCTGATTGTTCACGGTGCCGCCGGAAATCAGATAGACGCCTCGCATCG
>JANQHK010000095.1 GCA_028282685.1 Phycisphaeraceae bacterium | reverse complement strand
CGGGGATCCCACGAGCCACTGCGAGATTGAGCTCGATGACATCGACCTTCTCGAGTTCGGAGTCGGGCAGTGCGAGCAGTTGCCAGACCGTGCGCAACTCGGACTGGCTGATGCTGTTGACGGCGGGCTGGATCGCTGAGTCGAACGGCAATGCACCGCCGCTGGCGTTGGCGGGGACAATCCGGCGTGCGGAATCGTCCAGCGAGGTCATGATGGCGAACGTGACGACCGCGCCGAGGGCGATGAGGGTGAAGCTGTGGAGCAGCGAGCGGAGGAAGGTGCGTGGGGACGATGGCTGCGAGTCAGTGGAAGTTCTGCTGGCTGGCGTGTCCTGTCGAGCTTTTCGGTTTCCCCGGCCCACCGTACCCCCTTTCGTGGCGGTGGAGTTGAGCCGGGGGGAGATTGTCGGGTGGCGCGGATCGGCTGTCAATGTCGGCCTTGGCGATCCGGTGAGTTTTCCATGAGGGTTGCCGACCTGGCGGGTGGCGGGACGGTCACCATCAGCGGATTCCGCCGACACTTGCCGCGGCGCCGGAGCCGCCTGTTCGACAGTTCGATCGTGGAGAACATCCGCTACATCAAGCTCAACGCCACGATGAACCAGATCGTGCAGATGGCGCGACTGACCGGAGCGCACGAGTTTGCGCCGCTCTTTGAAACGCCTGCCCTGCCCGTAATGCATTTGAAATAATCCCGACCCATCGAGCCAAAGGGGACCGAGACAGCGTCCTATCTCCTGTTGGAATATCCAACGGTCGTTATCGGTGCGACAAGAGAACGTCACCTCGATCACGGATTGAGCCAGGGATGAACCCATGACCGGGCCACGCAACGGCGGGAAAAGGCCGGGCACGACGATGCGATCGGCCAACGGCGCCGCCCACACCAACGGCGAATCGACGTCATCGGTTCGTCGTCTGGCTTCGCTGCTGCGCCCCTACCGCTGGCGGCTGATCGCGGCGCTGGCCATGCTCATCGCCCTGACCGCGGCCAACCTGGCGATCCCCGCACTGATCGCCACCGTCTTCAACGAAGTGTTCCCTCACAAGAACTGGGTGGCGTTGTGGTGGGTGCTGATCGGCATCCTCATCGCGTACCTGGCGCGCAACCTGCTCTACTTCGGGAGCAAGATCACCGCGGTGAACATCGGCGAAGAGGTCAGCTTTTCGTTGCGCTCGCAGTTGTTTGACCGGCTACAGCAAATGAACCTGCGCTTCTACCAGAAGAACAAGCCGGGCCAGGTTTCCAGCCGGGTGATGAACGACAGTTTCGTCGTACAAATGTTCATCCAGGACGATCTGCCGACGATGCTGCAATCGTCGCTGCTGTTCGTGGGGCTGGTGGCGGCGCTGTTCGCGGTGAACTGGCAACTGGCGGCGGCGTGCACGGTGGTCCTGCCCCTGCACCTGGCGACGTATTACTGGTTTCGTCGGCCGATCAAGCAGGCCTCGCACGTGGCGCAGGAGCAACTGGCCGTGGCCACGGGCAACCTCGTCGAGAAGTTCCTCGGCATGGAGGTGGTCAAAAGCTTCACCGCCGAGGCGCGCGAGGGCGAGGCCTTCCAGCAGGCGATCGATGAATCCCGCCGCTCCAACTTGCGATCCAAGACCTATCACGTTTCGCAGAAGATGGTCGCCGACGTGTTGATCGGCCTGAGCACGATCTGCTTGCTGGGCTTCGGGGCGTACCAGGTGATGGGACCGGCGCAAATGGGCGTCGGTACGTTCGTCGGCTTTTTCGTGTTGGTGAAAATGCTTTATCCAACGGTGCTGGACCTGATGAGCAGTTTCGCCAAGTTGACGCGCTCCACGGCCAGCATCGATCGCGTGTTCGAGATGCTCGGCTCGACGGAAGTGGAAACGGCGGGCACGGCGGCGTCGCGGCCGAAACCGCTTCGCGGCGAGGTGAGATTCGAGCGCATCAATTACCGTTACTCTGACGGACCGATGGTCCTGCGGGACATTGGTTTCGAAATACCGGCCGGATCGATCTGCGGCGTCATCGGACCCAGCGGCGCCGGAAAAACCACGCTGGCCAACCTGATCCCGCGCTTTCTCGAGCCGTCGCAGGGACGGGTGATGATCGACGGGAAAAACGCCCGGCTCTACGATCCGCGCCACCTGCGCGCCGCCATCGGTATCGCGGCGCAGGAGCCGTTTCTGTTCGACAGTTCGATCGTGGAGAACATCCGCTACGGCAAGCCCGATGCCACGATGCACCAGATCGTGCAGATGGCGCGACTGACCGGGGCGCACGAGTTCATCGCGCGGCTGCCGGCGGGATACGGCACGCTGCTCGGGCCGAAGGGCATGGCGCTTTCACGCGGGGAAAAACAACGCCTCACGCTCACGCGCGCCTTGCTGAAAGACCCACGCATCCTCATACTGGATGAGGCGACCGCGTCCATCGACAAGCCAACCGCCCAAAGCATTATCCCCGCCATCCTCAAATACATGGATGGACGGACCGTCATCATGATCACGCACGATCCGAACATGCTGCGCTGGGTGGACCGGGTCATCCAGATCGACCAGGGCCGAGTCATTCACCAGGGCGCTGCGGACCGGATCCATCGCGATCGCCTGGTCGGCGAACCCCCGCAGATGACCGACGCCAGCGATACCACCGAACAGTCTTCGGGGACGGGGCGGCTGATGCTTGCGCTGCTGTGCGCGGCAACGTTTGCCCTGAGCGGCGGCAGCGCCATCGCCCAGCAAACCGGGCCCGCTCCGCAAGCCGTCAAGCAGGCCCCCAAAGCGCCGGCGCAACCGGCGCCGCAGGTCAAACCGACCTATGCTCAGTTTCTGCCGATGACGGGTTTGAACACGGTGGAAACCGCGGAACTGCTGGACGTGACGCAGGTGCAGTTGACGTCAACGCTGGACTACAAGTCGGCCCCGCGAGCCATAGCCGATCTGCCCAACCCGCCGCAGGGCATGGCGGAACTGCGCGTGCTGGCGCGTTCGAGCGATGCGGGACTGCACGTGTTGCGCATCGGGTATCGGCCGTTCAAGAGCCAACCCCCGCACGTCTGGATCGGCGGGCGCGTACTCGCCGAAGACGGGAAAGTTCAACCCAATCCCGACCTGTCGCGCGTGGTGGCGATGCTGGCCAACGCGCGCAAGACCCTGCAACAGCAATACGCCAACACGCGCGTGGCCGACTTGTCCAGTCACAAGCTGCACCTGAGTTACGTCGATCCGATGCGCTGCATCCAGACGCTACAATCGATGGGTTACACCATTGCCCAGCCGGGCAAACCGATCAACACCAAGGAACTGCCCGCGGTCATGGCGCTGCCGGCCACGACTTCGCACAACCTGGTCGGCGGACCGTACAGCAAGTCCAACACGCCGAAAAACGCCGACTTCCCGCTCACCGAAACCGATCCGATCAGCGACCTGCTGATTTTCTACCATCCGGCGCGGCCGGAGCAGCTTTCCCTGCTGCTTGACAAGATCAATACCATCATCGACCGCCCGGCGCGCCAGATTCTCATCGAGGCCATGGTGCTGGAGATTTCGCAAACCGGCCTGAAGCAGCTCGGCGTGGAATGGGAACTGGAATCCAAACAGGGCAACATCAGCGCACTGACCATCGGCAAACTGCCGACCTTCGACGCCGGGCAGAGCCCCACCGCCGACATCACGCTGTCCAACATCTTCGGTGAGTTCTCGGTCAAGATCAAAGCGTTGATCAAAAAAGGCGATGCGAAAGTGCTCAGCCGGCCCAGTGTGCTGACGCTGGACAACCGCATGGCCAACATCGCCGTGGAGAAGCGCATTCCGGTGGTCAAGTCGGTGCTGATTCCGCGCAGCGATATCGTCACGGTCAATTTCGATGACAGCACCACCACGGGCATCACGCTCAACGTGCGCCCGCGCGTCACCGCCAACAGCGAAGAAATCTCCATGCAGGTGGTGGCCTCGGTCTCCGCGGAGGTCCCGGGCGAAGAGGTGGTCGTCACCGACAGTCAGGGAAACGAAATTGCTTCCAGCCCGACCATCACCAGCCGCGAGGTGAAAACCTACACGCGCATCGCCAACAACACGCCCTTCATCATCGGCGGGCTGATCAACGAAGACAATCTTTCCGAGCGCAGCAAGGTACCGCTGCTGGGTGATCTGCCGCTGATCGGCGAACCGCTGTTCACCGACACGCGCATCGATACGGTCCGGCGCGAGGTCATCATCGTCATCACGCCCTACGTCCTTCCGGAAACGCAGGTCGCCGGGCGCAACATGCCGATGGACGAAGACGCGTTCGACAGCTTCGGGGCCGCGCTGTTCCGCGATGCCTACCGCATCCGCGCCGAAGACGTGTACGACCTGGGCTTCCTGCTGAACAACCAACGGCTGCGCGCTTACAAACGTCTGGCCGACATGGCCGTGCGCAGGAACATCACGCTCGCCGAGCAATATCCGTTCAACCGCTTCATCGGCAAGCGCGTCCCGGGCGAGCGCATTCTCGTCTACCGGCAGATGTACGAGGTCATCAAACGCCTGGGCATGGATCGGAAGATCGACGTGGAGCGGTTGATCTACTTCGAGCCGTCCGAGGCCGCGCCGGCCGGATTCCAGGTGAACTTCCTGCACAAATACCTGGCCTCCGTGTCGGGCGTCAAACCCAAGAGCAAACTGTTCTCCGACGATCTGGATTTCGCGCCCCTGTGGGAAGCGATGGGTCCGCGCGCCGTCGCCCTGACCTACACGCTGCGCCCCTACGGCGGGTCGAGCGATATCCTCAGCCAACCCGTCCCCGAGGTGAAACTCTACGACTGCCCGGATGAAGACACCTACGAACGGCTGCTCTGGCAACTCAATCAGCCCGATCACAACGGCATGCAGCGCCACACGATTCTGCTGCGCAACGCCAAGGACGCCCGCCGACTCAAGCACGCCATCCTGCTCAAGCGCACCGCGCGACTCAACGCCAACCGCCAGGAGCTGACGCTCAGTAACTTCTCGCTCGGCCGACAACTGCTCATGCCCACCGTCAAGCCGAACAAGATCTACCTGATCGACGAAGAGACGGCGCGGCTGTTCTTCTTCAGCGAACAGTATTACGCGGCCCTGGAATCGGAATTGTCGCGCGATCTGAAATCGCTGCACAACGCGCTGAAACTGCCGGACATCAACCGCCTGCTGGACAAACCACTGCCGCAATTCGACCTGCAAGCACCTGTGCTGGATATCGACCTGCCGGGCAGGTGAGGGTTACTGAACCGGATTGCGCAGCGTTCCGATCTTTTCGATTTCGCATTCGACGACATCGCCGGGCTTGAGGAAGACCTGCGGGTCGCGCGCCACGCCGACGCCCGGCGGGGTGCCGGTCAGCAACACCGTCCCCGCCTTCAGCGTCATGTCCTGTGACAGATGCGCGATCAACTCGGCAACAGTAAAAATCATGTCGGACGTGTTGGACTGCTGCATGACCTGACTGTTGACGCGGCATTCGAGGTTCAACGCTTGGGAATCGCCGAGTTCGTCGGGCGTGACAATGCACGGACCCAGCGGGCAAAAACCATCCGGCGATTTGCCCTTCACCCACTGCCCTCCGCCAAACAGTTTCTGCACGCGTCGGGCCGAGACATCGTTGCCCACGGTGTAACCCAGCACACAATCCAGTGCCTCATCGACGCTCACGCTACGCGCATCGCGACCGATCACCGCGGTCAACTCCACCTCGTAGTCGACTTCCGGTTCGCTGACCATGCGCGGGGGAATGACGACCGGCGCATCGGGGTGGTTCAGCGCAGCCGGGTTCTTCATGAACAGCACCGGCTCATCGGGAATGGCCGCGCCGGTCTCCGCGGCATGTTCGCGGTAGTTCAGGCCAATACAGAGAATCGCGCGTGGTTCCAGCGGAGCCAGCAGACGCTGCACCGCAACGGTGCGACCGGTCGACGTCAGCCCGGTGAACAACTCGCCCTCGCAGAGGTTGCATCGGCCGTCTTGGTAGTCCGTACCGTAGTGGACGCCGCCCGACTCGTCGATAAAACGGTAGATGTGCATATCGTTAACTCGTTGGATCGTTAATTCGGTAACTCGACAAGCCCCACCCTTCAGGGTAGGGATCATTCACTATGCGACCCCATCGTTCGATGATACACTCTCGACGTCATGGCCTACCACCGCCCCAGCTTGGATGATTTCCGCGCGTTGGCCCGGCAGGGCAACCTGGTGCCGTTGTATCGCCAACTGACCAGCGATCAGTTGACGCCCGTGCTGGCCTACCGTCGGCTGGTCAAGCCCGACCAGCGCGCCGCCCCCAGTTTCCTGCTC
>JANQHK010000157.1 GCA_028282685.1 Phycisphaeraceae bacterium | reverse complement strand
TCTTCCGGCCAGGGCGGCGCGATCAGCCAACCCGTCTGACCCGGTGGCGCATCGCCGAACACCATGTCGCCGCCCGCTTCGTACATCGCGCGCCCAAATCCCTCGGCCTTTAGCACGGCGATGGCTTGGTCGCCGGCGTATCCCTTGGCGATGGCGCCCAGGTCCAGTTGCATCCCCGGCTCGGTCAGCTCCACCGTGCGCTGCTGCGGATCGAGCTTCATCTTCCGATACCCGGTCCGGGCCAGCGCTTCGGCGAGCGCCGTTTGTGATGGCAACTTTTTGTCACGGCGGGCCTGGCGCCACAATCGAATCACCGGTCCGGCGGTCGGGTCGTACAGGCCGTCGGTCTGCTCGGCCAGACGCCGCGTCCGGGAAAGAATTTCAAACAGTTCCTCGCTGACCTGAATCGGCCCCTCACCGGATCGGCGGCAGAGCTTGGACAATTCACTGTACGGCTCGTAATCCGACATGATGAGATTAATCCGGCGAATCCGCTCAAAGGCCCGGCGGCAGGCGAGGCGGGCGGCATCGGAATTTTCGCTGTGAACCGTCAGATGCACCATCATCCCCATGTGAAACTGGCTGACGACCACGGGGGGACCGGTCGTCGGGGGGGGATGCAAATGGGACTCGTTTTGTCTATAATTCCCTGTTTCGCGATCTTCGCAGCCCCCCAGTACCGGCCCAAGAAACAGGCCGATCACCAGACCAACCGACACGGTGACAGGGTGGAGGCGTTGCATCGGAATACGCTCTTGCATGGCGGATCGGCCGTCATAAGCATCAGACGACGGGCGTCCTGTTTTTAGTCCGTGTTACCAAACCAATCGAGGTACATGATATGAAAAAAGTCTTGGTCGTCATCGTTTTGCTGGCCCTGTGCGGCGGCGCGGGCTGGTATTTTCAGGAAGAGATCATGGTCATGCTGGGAATCGTGGAAACCATTGATGAGGGCGACGACCCTCGTCCCCAGATGGATGTGGCCCCGATCGCCACGGCCGAGGACGTCAAGGCCATCGAACCTGCCGGCGATGACGTGGTGTTCGATCTGTCCATCGACAATACCGCCATCACCTTTGTGCCCTACAAACGCGTGGCCGGGGAACTGGCCAAGGTCGGCGGGGGATGGGAGCAAGGCCTGGGCGATCCCGAAGGCAAGCTGAGCGGAAAGGTCATCTGCGACGCCGAAGCGAAGACCATCAAGCAGATTCGCCTGGTTATCGATACCGATACGCTCTGGTCGGAACATCCGATGTTGACCACTGCGCTGAAGGAGCGCGGCTTCTTCATGGTCGAGAAGTATCCCAAGGCCACGTTCATTACCTCCAAGATCGTCCCGGCCTCCGGCGCCAAGATGGAAGGCGCCACGCACGTGATCACCGGCGACCTGACCGTCAACGAGCAGACCCGGTCGATCACGTTTCCGGCGAAGATCGAGCTGGCCGCCGAGGCGTTCACGCTGGACAGCCGGTTCACCCTCAATCGCAAGCCGTTCAACCTGAATTACACCGATCCCTGGCCGGGCATGAGTTTGAAAGATGAAAACATCGAGGATGCGGTCGTGATGGAACTGAAGGTGAATACGGCCGGGGAAGAGGCAACGGCGCAGAACGGAACGGATACGCAAGTCGATGCCGGTCCGGTGGACCTGGCGGGACTGCCCAAGACAGTGAAGGTGGAGGCGGATTACACGAGCGATCCTTTCGAACTGGTGCTGGTGCCGGGCGATCCGGACAAGGGCATCCAGCCGTTCTACATGAGCAAGTACGAAACGACGTGGGGCCAGTTCATGCCGTGGGCTTACTGCAACGACATCGATGAAACCGAGGCCGCCAAGCAGCGCGCCAAGGAACTGCGTCCCAGCACGCCTTACCAGGACACTGATCGCGGCTACGGCATCGACGGTTACCCGGCACTGAGCATGTCGCGCCTGTCTGCGGAGATGTTCTGCAAGTACCTCAGCCAGAAGACCGGCAAGAAGTTCCGCCTGCCCACCGAAGCCGAGTGGGAGCATGCGTACCGCACCGGCGGTTACGATCCGAGCAAGCCGCTGACCGAAGCCCAGGCCAACGAAATGGCGGTCTGGATGGGCAATTCGGTCAACGATGATCTGGACGGTCAATATGCCACGCGTCCGATCGGCTCGATGAAGCCGAACAAGCTGGGCATCCACGATATGGCGGGCAACCTGGCCGAGTGGGTCACCGACACGGGCGATGAGAAAATCGTGCGCGGCGGCCACTTCGACGGCGAGTTCGCCGATCTCGGCGGTGCGCTGGAATACCAGGGCTCCGGCCGAATCGCTGAAGACCAGGAAATCTGGAACGAGACGTATCCGAACTATCCCAAGAGCAAGTGGTGGTACGTCGAAGGGCGCTGGGTCGGCTTCCGCGTGGTGATGGAGGCATCGTCAGCGAAATAAGCCGGGCCGGGCACATCACGGAATGATGAACCATCCCCGTCTCAAGGCGGGGATTTTTTCAAGTCGGTCCTGGGCATGGCGATGCGATGCGAAAGGCCGGACGTCCGGCCCCAAATAAAAAGCACGCGGCCGGGACATCCAACGGCCGCGTGCGTTTACGCGTGGGCGTAAGCCGAGTTCTGTTGCCGCCATCGTCCCTGAACGAGCGGACGCCGGCGGTGGCGACCATTTCTCTGGCCCCGCCGTTACCGACGGGATCAAGCGGCCTACCCGCGGCTCGAGTGGGCCGGGCCGGCCCTTGCCGCTGCTTGGCCTTGCACGCGGTGGGGTTTACCGTGCCCCCGATGTCGCCACCGGGGCGGTGCGCTCTTACCGCACCGTTTCACCCTTGCCTGTGCCTTCGACTCATCCCTTGCGGGATTTGCTCGGGCCATCGGCGGTCTGTTCTCTGTGGCACTATCCCTGGGCTTGCGCCCGGAGGGTGTTACCCTCCACCGTGCCCTGTCGTGCTCGGACTTTCCTCCACCCGGTGCGGGACACCGGGCGGCGGCCGCCTCGCCACGCGTAACCAATCATTATACCGTGATCGGCCCACGCCATCACAAGCTCAAGAAACGGATCGCGTGCTTTCCAGTCATTCCGCTTTTCAGTACGCTTTAGGCGATGCCACGGACGGACACCCACCACGAAACACTCATCTGGACCGACGCGCCCCGCGCCGCGCTGATCGAGCAGGTGGCGCAACGCGTGGAAGGTTTATCGGTCCTGGCGGTCGGCGGACCGCGCAAGGCCGAGGTCAAACCCCTGGCCGAATCGCTCGACGCCGAGCCGTACGATGATCTTCGCAAGATGCTGGTGGATCGGCCCGGTTCTTCGCTGGTGCTGGGGACGATGGACGGAGCGCGGCTGGACGATCTGCGCCAGGCGGTCGAGCAGGGCGCGGATGTTTTGGCGCTGGAGCCGCCCTGCGATGAGAACGGCCGAACGCTCCGCTGGGAGCGCGGACAGGAACCGGCCGGCCGACTGGTTCACGCGCCGATGTTGCGGTTGAGCCCGGCGTGGCTGAGCGCGGCCGATCCGCAGCAGGTGCTGGGACGGTTGTGTGCGGTGTCGCTTGCGCTGCTGGGGCCTGCCGAAGCCGGTTCGCTGTTCACGCGTTTGTACGATGCGATGGACTGGATCGTCAGCACGCTGGGCATCCCGCAGGGGATCGAGGCGCGGCTGACCGGGCCGTTGAGCGAGCCGCCGGAAAATCCCACCGGACTGACCGGACGCATGACCGCACACCTGCATTTTTCCGATGGCGCCTCGGCGACACTGCTGGCGGCGGACCGCGCGGCCGTCTGGTCGCGGCAGATGTCGGTCGTGGGGGAATCGGGGCAACTGCTGATGGACGACCGCGGGTACCAGATCTTCGCCGCCGGCGCCGACGAAGCCGACGCCGCCGCCGTCGCCCCCAACGATCCGGTGGAACTGATCGCCCGGCAGTGGCGGTGGATGATCGATCACCGCATGGGCCCGGAGCGCATCGATTTGGCGGGTGTGCTGGCCAGTTGCCGCGCCGCGCTGCTCTCGGCCCGCACCGGCGAAACCGAATCGCCGGATACCTTCATGAAACTTACATAGATGAATTAAACCACAAAGACACAAGGGAAAGTCAGAATAAATCAGAAGTCATAAATCCGAAATCCCTTTGTGCCTCCGTGCCTTAATGCCTCAGTGCCTTCCTACCCCTCCTGCAATTCCTTCAACTTCTCCTGCACCTTGTCCGCGTGGCCCTTGGCCTGGACTTTCTTCCAGTGGTGCGCGACTTTGCCCTGGGGATCGATGATGACGGTCGAGCGGATCACGCCTTCGGTGATCTTGCCGTAGTTGTTTTTCTCGCCCCACGCGCCGTACTTTTCCATCATCGTGTGTTTGGGATCGCAGAGCAGCGTGAGCTTGAGGTTGTGTTTTTCGATAAACTTGCGGTGGGATTCCGGGCCGTCGGGTGAGCAGCCGAGCACCACGGCGTCGAGCTTCTCGAAGTCTTTGACGCCGTCGGTGAAATCGCATGCTTCGATGGTGCAGCCCGGCGTATCGTCTTTCGGGTAGAAGTAGAGCACGACCCACTGCCCGGCGAAGTCGGACAGTTTCACCTTCTCGTTGTTCTGGTCGACCAGCGTGAATGTCGGGGCTTTCTTGCCAACTTCGATCTTCGCTTCGGGCATCTCGGTGTTCTCCTTCGGTGTGGCGGGTGGATTCTCGCTGGCGCTATCGCAGCCGACCATAGCGAGGAACGACAGAATCGTGAACAGGGTTTTGGTGGACATAAATGGTTTCCTTGACATCGGGCGACATTATAGGCACGCCGTCATCGGCCTGTGCACAGGCGGGGGGCGGGATGACGCTGTAAAATCAATGCCATGAAAGACCCGCCGCGGACGCTCTACCTGATCGACGGCCACGCCCAGATTTTCCGTGCCTATCACGCCATCCGCTCGCTCTCCTCGCCCGTCACCGGCGAGCCGACCAACGCCACGTTCGGCTTCGTGGGCATGTTGCTGAAGCTGTTTCGCGCGTATCGGCCGGACTACGTGGTGATGGCCCTGGACGTCTCGGGCGATCGGGGAACGTTCCGATCGGAACTTGATCCGCAGTACAAGGCCAACCGCGAAGCCCCGCCCGAGGACCTGGCCCCCCAAGTGACGCGCATCGCCGAACTGTGCAACCTGATGGGGATTCCCGTTTTGGGGATCGAAGGATACGAGGCCGACGATGTGATCGCCACGCTCTGCAACCGACTGGGCGATCGCGATGACCTGCACATCCGCATCGTCTCCAAGGACAAAGACCTGCAACAACTGATCGACGAGCGGGTGGCGATGTTCGATATCCACACCGACACCACGTTCGATATCGACACGTTGCGGGACGAAAAAGGCATTACGCCGCAGCAGGTGGTCGAGATGCTGGCGCTGATGGGTGACAACGTCGACAACATCCCCGGCGTCAAAGGCATCGGCCCGAAAACCGCCGCGAAGCTCATCGCCCGGTACCGGTCCATCGACAACCTGCTCGAACATCTCGATGAACTCAGCCCAAAACAGCGTGAAAATGTCGAGGCGGCACGCGATCGACTGGCGCTCAATCGCGAACTGGTGCAACTGAGGATGGACGTGCCGGTGGAGTTTGATTTGTCGGACGCGGCGACGAAGCCGCTGGACGCCGCAGCGCTCGAGCCGATGTTTGAGCAGTTGGGTTTTTCCCGTCACTTGCGCGAGTTGCGCGAGATCACGGGCAAGCCGGTCGTGGAGGATGCATCGCGTAGCGATGCAGCCGAAACCCCGGAACCAACACGGGATATGGATTCTCCCGGCCTGTTCGATCACATGGACGACGCGGCCAAGCCCTGTCCTTCCGGGCAGGGATCGTCCAGCGCCGATGCATCAAATTACACGACGATCACCACAACGAACCAACTCAATGACTTGGTGAAAACGCTGGAAGCGCTGCCCGCCGGGTCGCTACTTTCGGTGGATACCGAGACCACGTCCGTCGATCCGATGCGCGCCGATCTGTGCGGCATTTCTCTGAGTTGGCAAACCGAGCAAGGCGTGTACATCCCCGTGCGCTCACCCAGCCCCGATGAACATCTCAATGCCGGGACGGTACTGGCAGCGATGCGGCCGATCCTGGAAAATCCCGCCATTCCCAAGGCCGGGCAGAACCTGAAATACGATTGGATTGTCCTGCGTCGCGCCGGCGTGGCTTTGAACGGCATCGTCTTCGACTCGATGATCGCCGCCCACCTGATCGATGCCCTGCGCTCCAGTTACAAGCTGGACAACCTCGCCCTGGCCTACTTGGATTACCGGATGATTCCGTTGTCCGACCTGTTGGGCAAGGGCAGGAAGCAGATCACTTTCGACCGCGTCCCGCTGGATCAGGCAGTGGTCTACGCCGCGGAAGATTCGGATATTGTTCTGCGCTTGCACGAGAAGTTCGCCCCGCAACTCGAGCTCATGGGGTTGCAGAAGCTGTTTGATGAATTGGAAATACCGCTGGTGACCGTGCTGGCCGAGTTGCAGTACCACGGCATCTCCGTCGACCGCACCGAACTGGCCCATCAGAACGATCTGCTGGCCGGGCGCGTGACGGCTTTGCGCGAAAAGATCGTCGAAACCGCCGGCGTCGAGTTCAATCCCGATTCGCCCAAACAGCTGGCCGAGGTGTTGTT
>JANQHK010000096.1 GCA_028282685.1 Phycisphaeraceae bacterium | reverse complement strand
TTGGCTTGGGGCGGAGCGGTGGTGACGTACCAGGTGGGCAGCTTGATCGTTGGGTAGTGTCCAGACCTCCATTGTCCTTCGACAAGCTCAGGTCTGACTTGGCGACGGTGAACCAAATCGATGTCGCACTGGCTGGAAATTGTGGTGGTGGGGCTGCTGGTGACGGGGGCTTTGGCGTACCTGGCCCGACGGTATTGTCGGCGGTGGGCCGGGCCGTCGCGCCGTGATACTTCGTCCACCGAATCGAAAAAAGCGGTGTTGACACTGGGAGGCAGGCCGATCCGCGGGAGATCGTCGTCCCGGCGATAAAAACCGAATCCTCACAAAGAACTTGCTCACAAATCGTTCCGATCGGGTACAATAACGGTTTCAACTGAAGATTTGCCCCGGTGATGACGGGCGAGAACCCCCGACGAGCAAGGTCCATGAACGAGCAGGCCTCATCGGAACAACCCAACCGCAGTGCCGAACAGGATCAGATCGATCGCGAGGTGGAGCAGGCGCTGGGCGATTTGTCGGTGTCCGATCTGCTGGGCGATCCGCAAGCCCCGGTTTCGGATGCCCCGACGATGCAACCGGCCGCCTCTACCTCCGGTTCGCGCGGCGCGGCGAAAATGACCCGCGGTAAAATCGTCGCCATCCACGAAGACGATGTGTTCGTCGACGTTGGCGGCAAGAGCCAGGGTATCATCAACCGCGACCAGTTCGACTCTCCGCCCGAGATCGGTCAGGAGATGGACTTCGCCATCGAGAGTCTGCTCGGTGACGAGGGCCTGCTGCGTCTGTCGCGCAAGGCGGCGGTGGAAAAAGCGACGTGGGACCAACTGACGCGCGGCATGGTGATCGAAGCCCGCGTGACCGGCTCGAACACCGGTGGGCTGGAACTGAAAGTCGCCGGGCAGCGCGCCTTCATGCCCGCCAGTCAGATCGACTTCGCCCACGTGGAAAACCTCAACGCATACCTGAACCAGAAATTGCGCGTGATGATCATCGATCTGAACCGCAAGAAAAAGAATATCGTGGTCTCGCGCCGTGCGGTGCTCGAGCAGGAGCAGTTGCAGAACCGCATGGAACTGCTGAAGACCATCGAAGTCGGACAGGTGCGCGAAGGCACCGTGCGCAACATCCAGAAATTCGGCGCGTTCGTCGATCTCGGCGGGCTGGACGGGCTGGTCCACGTGTCGGACATGGCCTGGAGCCACGTGAAAGATCCCAACGAAGAAGTGAAGGTCGGCCAGAAGGTCCGGGTGCAGGTGCTGAAGATCGACGAGGAAGGCAAGCGCATCTCGCTGGGCATGAAACAGGTGGCGCCGAATCCGTGGGACGCGGTGGACACGAAATATCCCGCCGGGGCGCAGGTCTCGGGCACGGTGACGAAGCTGACCAACTTCGGCGCGTTCGTGGAGTTGGAGCCGGGCGTGGAAGCGCTGATTCCGATGACGGAACTGGGCTGGGGTCGGGTCAACCGGGCCGACGAAGTCGTGCAGAAGGGCCAGTCGGTCATGGCGGTGGTGCTGCGTTGCGAGCCGGACAAACAGCGGATCGCGCTGTCGCTGAAGCAATTGCAGGACGATCCGTGGTCGAGCATCGCCGAACGTTTCGTGGAGGATGCGGAGATCACGGGCAAGGTGACGCGGACGACGGATTTCGGCGCGTTCGTGGAGATTGAGCCGGGCATCGAAGGCCTGGTGCACATCTCGCAGTTGTCGGATCGCCGCGTGGAGAAGGTGACCGACGTGGTGCGCGAAGGACAGGAAGTGACCGCGCGCGTGGTGAGCGTCGACCCGGACCAGCATCGGATCGGTCTGTCGATGCGGCCGCCGCGCGAAGAAACCGATGCGAAGTCCGATCGCAGGACCGGCAAGGTGGGCCGACAGGAAATGAAGAAGTATCTTTCGCGTGAAGGCGAGACCCGGGCCGTCGAATCGCTCATGGGCAAGTGGGGCGATCCGAACCGGGGCGGCCTGAAGGGCGGGATCGGTTGAGTTCGCCGGCGCGTTAATTGGTGAGTGCATCAATTCGTGCAAAAGCCCCGGGCGCAAGCGCGGGGTTATTCTTTGTGTGTATAATCCATTCATGCCCGACGACATGGACATCAGCGTGGAACGGGTGAAACGCCGTCTCGATGCGGGCGAAAACCTGCTGCTGCTGGACGTGCGCGAACTGTACGAATGGCAGGCGGCGCGCATCGACGGCGCCACGCACCTGCCGATGGGTGAAGTGCCTGCACAACTGCAAGTGCTCGATCCGGACCGTCCGACGGTGGTCTTCTGTCATCGCGGCGTGCGCAGCCGCTCGGTCACGCAATACCTGCGCGAGCAGGAGTTCGCCGATGTGCAATCCATGGACGGGGGCATCGATGCGTGGTCGACGCGGATCGACCCCGCCGTGCCGCGCTACGATCGCAAAACGCTGGAGCGCGAAGCCACCTGAACATTCTGTTCAACCCGTCTGAATTTTTCACTATGGTTCCCCGTGTCCTCTGTGGTGAAATTCTTGTTGGATTGCCGCGGCACTCGGCGTAAGATGAATGGAACACTTCCTGGAGCCGAGCATGGCCCGGCAAACTCCACAATCCGTGGCGCTGAAGGAATTGCTTGACGGCATGACCGTCGAGGGCGAACTGTACCGCAAGCTCGACGACGGCCGACTGCACTGCTACGCCTGCGGACACGAGTGCAAGATTCCGGAAGGTCGGCCCGGCGTCTGCCGCATCCGCTACAACGATGGCGGCAAGCTGATGGCGCCGACGGGATACGTGGCGGCGCTGGCCTGCGATCCGATCGAGAAAAAACCGTTCTTCCACGCCTTCCCCGGGCGCGATGCGCTCAGCTTCGGGATGCTCGGTTGCGACCTGCACTGTTCGTATTGCCAGAACTGGATCACCAGCCAGGCGCTGCGCGATCCGCACGCGGTGGCCGAGGTGCATCGCCTGATGCCCGAGCAGGTGGTGGAGATGGCGATCCATTACCGCGCCCCGGTGATCACCTCGACCTACAACGAGCCGCTGATCACCAGCGAATGGGCGGTCAGCGTGTTGCGGCCGGCAAAAGAAAAGGGGATCGTCGGCGCGTACGTCTCCAACGGCAACGCCACCAAGGGCGTGCTGGAATACCTGCGGCCGTACGTGCAGTTGTTCAAGGTCGATCTGAAAACGTTTGACGATCGTCAATACCGCGCGCTGGGGGGGCAACTCGATCACGTCTTGCGGACGATTCGCCAGTTGCATGCGATGGGATTCTGGGTCGAGATCGTCACGTTGATCGTGCCGGGCCTGAACGACAGCGACGAGGAATTGAAACAGATCGCTGAGTTTGTCGTCGGCGTGTCGCCGGACCTGCCGTGGCACGTGACGGCGTTTCACAGCGATTACAAGATGGACGACACGCCCGGCACGCCGATCGAACGACTGAACAGCGCCGCGGAAATCGGCAAGCAGGCCGGGCTGCGCTACATCTATGCGGGCAATCGGCCGGGTCACGTGGGCGATGGCGAATCGACCTTCTGCCCATCCTGCGGCGCGCGTTGCATCCAGCGTCACGGGTTTACCGTGCTGGCCAACCACCTGGTCGACGGCCGTTGTCCGCAATGCAACCATTCCATCCCCGGGTTCTGGTCGTCCGATTGTTACATCCCGCAGGAAAACCAGGGGTTGCCGAGTTGGCTGGAATAATCTCCCCCGATTCGGTGAACGATGACTTGGTCTATCGGCGTCCTTCCGGTACCCTGACTCGCAGTTCCACACGTTCATTCGGAGGTTTTTCTACCATGCATCGTCATCTGCATATCCCCATGTTGGTGTTATTGACCTTGGCGCATGCGGGACGGGCCGAATGGAAGCCGGCCGACGGTCCGCTCATGACGCGCTGGGCGAAAGAGGTTTCTCCGGACAACGTTTGGCCGGAATATCCCCGCCCGCAGATGGTCCGCAAGGACTGGGTGAACCTGAACGGTTTGTGGGACTACGCGATCGTTGACAAGGATGCCGCCCAGCCCCGGGAATGGGACGGCAAGATTCTGGTGCCGTTTTGCGTGCAGTCGGCGCTGAGCGGTGTAAAGAAGTCCGTCTCGCCCGAGCAGGCCTTGTGGTATCGCCGCACCTTCAAAACACCCGATCTCGACGGCGGCAAACGGCTGCTGCTGCACTTCGGCGCCGTCGACTGGCACGCCACCGTCTACCTCAACGGCGAGAAGATCGGCGAACACAAGGGCGGCTACGATCCGTTCTCATTCGATGTGACCGATCACCTTCGCAAGGACGCCAACGACCTGGTTGTTCGCGTATGGGACCCGACCGAAAAGGGTTTCCAGCCGCGCGGCAAGCAGGTACTCAAGCCCCAGGGCATCTGGTACACCGCCGTCACCGGCATCTGGCAGACGGTCTGGCTGGAAACGGTGCCGGCGAATTACATCGAAGCGTTGAGCATTGTTCCGGATATTGACAACGCGACAGTGACGGTAAACCCTCATGTGAAGATTCACCGGGCGGAGAGCAAGTGGAATCTCAAGATAGAGGTTCTGGATGATGGCAAGGTGGTCGCATCGGGCGGCGCAGCGCCGAACGGTCCTGCCGTCATCAAGATGGAAAACCCCAAGCTGTGGTCGCCGGATCAACCCCACCTCTACCGGCTGCGACTTACGTGTGGCGACGATGTGGTGCAATCTTATTTTGGCATGCGCAAGACCGAAGTGAAAAAAGACGAGAAGGGCGTCAACCGTCTGTTCCTCAACGGCAAGCCGCTCTTTCAGTTCGGCCCGTTGGACCAGGGCTGGTGGCCCGATGGTTTGTATACTCCGCCGTGCGATGCCGCGCTGAAGTACGACATCGAGGTCGCCAAGAAGTTGGGCATGAACATGTGCCGCAAGCACGTGAAGGTTGAGCATGCTCGTTTTTACTACTGGGCTGACAAGATGGGTCTGCTCGTCTGGCAGGATATCCCGTCGACGAGCAACGCTCCGAAGTGGGTGCGGGATATCGACGCCATCGGCCCGCAGCTCGAAGTCGATCCGCCGGTCGCGGAGAACTTCAAAGCCGAGACCACTCAGATCGTGCGCGATTTCGGCAACCATCCCTGCATCGTTTCGTGGGTTCCGTTTAACGAGTCATGGGGCCAGCACGATACCGAAGGCGTCGTCGCTCTGATACATCAACTCGATCCGACACGGCCGATCAATGCGGCAAGCGGGGGGAATTTCCGCGGCGTCGGCCAAATCCTCTCGGTCCACAGCTACCCCGGGCCGGCCTTCCCACGCACCGATGAGAAAATGGCCGTGGTCCTCGGCGAGTTCGGCGGGCTCGGTTGGCCCGTGGAAGGCCACCTCTGGTGGAACAAGAGAAACTGGGGCTACCGGACCTACGAATCGCGCCAGGAACTGAACACCAACTACCTGAACCTGCTGAAGAAATTGCAGCCGATGGTCGCCGAAGGTCTTTCCGCCGCCATCTACACGCAGACCAGCGATGTCGAAGGCGAAGTCAACGGCCTGATGACCTACGACCGCGACCTGATCAAGATCGACCTCGAACCCGCCGCCGAAGCGGCGCGGAAGTTGTACCAGGAATAAGATGACTGTTCGGTCGATACGGGTTAACCGCAGGCGGACTGGTGTGATGGCTCACACGCGCGACATGTAGCTGCCGTCTTCGGTGTTGATGCGCACCACTTCGCCGTTCTCGATGAACGGCGGGACGCGCGTCTTCAGCCCCGTCTCCAGCGTCGCTTCCTTGAGTTGGTTGGTCGCCGTGGCGCCCTTGGGCTGCGGCATCGTTTCCGTGACTTCCAGGTCCACCGACGTCGGCAGTTCCACCGAAACCGGCTTGCTCTCGAACATCAGCACCACGATCACCGTGTTCGGCTTGACGTAGACCATCTGATCGCCCACCAGGTCGTCGCCGATCATCACCTGGTCGAAGCTTTCCTGGTCCATGAAGATGTGTCCGGACGGATCGGTGTAGAGGTATTCCATGTCGCGGCGGTCGAGCGTGGCCTGATCGACATCTTCCGCCGCACGCAGACGTTTTTCGTTCACGCTGCCGGTCGCCACGTTCTTGATTTTCACCTGCACGTAGGCCGGCCCCTTGCCGGGCTTGACGTGCTCGGTCGAACGGACGATCCACAACGCGTTGTTGATCTTGATCGCATTGCCGGGCTTGATATCGTTGGCTTTCACGGACTTCGCTCCATCACGCGGGAAACAGGGAGAACAGCCACCGGTGGGATTCGAACCCACGACCTGTGCTTTACGAAAGCACCGCTCTGACCAACTGAGCTACGGTGGCGGCGGGAGGGATACTTTATCCCTATCGGCCCCGTCGGGCAACGGCTCCAATCGGCCCGCGGCGACCCGGGGCGAAGCGCCGGCGTCCTCGGCCTTTCCTGAAAATGAGATTGTTTTAACCCAGCGCCCATTCCGCCATAGCGGTGTATTGCGGGCCGTCGGGCAACAGGCGCGATTCGTAAAGGATCACCTTTTCGGCGCGGCAGCCGGTGGAGGGCAGGGCGATCTCGGGCAGCGGTCCGCGCGGCGGGCACTTCATCCGGCCGATCGTGATGTGCGGACGAAACGCGCGGCCTTCCAACGGAAAGCCCAGGTCGTTCATTGCCACATCGATCGCCTCGGCCAGTTCGAGTATCGCCAATTCGCCCTGGCACTCGGCGGCAAGGACACGCGGCCTTCGGTCGTTGGGAAACCACGCCCCCTCGATGACCTCCAGGTCGAATCCGCTTCGCTCGGCCATCACGGCATTCATCGCCTCCAGCACCTGCGGCAGGAACTCATCCGCCACATCACCGAGAAACTTCAGCGTCAGGTGCATGTTCTCCGAAGCGACCCGCCGTATGCCCGGGAGGTCCACGTTCGCCAGCGCTTCGACCAGATCGTCCCGGCACGCCTGGTCGATCGGGATGGCCAGAAAGCAACGCTTTGTTTTTTTCTCAGGCATATTTGAACCACCAAGAACGCCAAGGACACCAAGAAAAATTATTGACAGGATGAACGGGATGATATGGATGCTGAAGCATCAATTCAAAATCAATACGATCCTGTAAATCCTGTCTACCAATTCTTTCATGTCCCTTGGTGTTCTTGGTGGTTAATCAAACTTAACCAGCTCCGCGAACTCGGCCAGACGCCGATCGATATCTTTCCGCGCGAGCTCGGTCAGGCGGTTCAGCGAGAAACGCTCGATGTTGTAACTGGCGACGATGGCGCCGAAGGCCAGCGCGCGGCGGAGTGCGGGGAGATCGTCCGCCTCGGCACCGACGGTGGCCAGATGTCCCATCATGCCCCCGGCGAAGGAATCGCCCGCGCCGGTGGGATCGATCACTTCGCCGGCCGGGTAAGCCGGGAGGACGGCCAGGCCCTTGGCGTGTCGCAACAGGCAGCCGTGCTCGCCCTTCTTGACGACGACGAATCCGGGGCCCATTTCGAGAATCGCCGCCGAGGCGCGGATCATGTTGGTTTCGCCGGTCAGTTGCGCGGCTTCGGAGTCGTTGAGCACCAGGCCGTCGATCTGCGTCAGCAGGTGCTTCAGTTCGTTCAGTGCGGTGTTGAGCCAGAGGTCCATGGTGTCGGCGACGACGAGTTTGGCCGCGGGAAACTGCTCGCGGAGTTCGAGTTGCCCGACGGGGTGGGTGTTGGCCAGGAAAACGTATTCGCTGTCGCGAAAGGCATGGGGCACCGGGGCCAGCTTCTCAGCCAGAACGTTTTGCTGTACGTCGAGCGTATCGCGATCGTTCATGTTGGTCTTGTATTCACCGGTCCAGCGGAAGGTCTTGCTGCCGGCGCGGATCTCCAGCCCGGCGGTGTCCACGCCGGCGAACTGCTCGATCTGCGCACGCAGGGCCTCGGTGAAGTCCTCACCCACCGCCGCAACGATGCGCACGGGGCAGAAGAAGCTGGCCGCCGCGGCGAAGTACGTGCACGATCCGCCCAGCACGTCGTCGGCCCGACCCGTCGGGGTGATCACCGTGTCGATCCCGATGCTGCCTGTCACGATTAAACTCATGTGGTGGCTACCTGATTGACTGGTTGATTTGCTCACCGGTTAAATTCGTTGCTTCGATAACTTGTGTATTCACCACGCAGAGCACGGGGGGACACGGAGGAATCAGAAATCATATATCAGAAATCACTCCGTGCTCTTTGTGTCCTCTGTGGTGAATCCTTCGGATGCATCCGGTCGCTCGGCCTGGCAGTTCCAGCAGAGCGCAAACTGCCCACCGGCGGTTTCGCCGCAGGCAGGGCAGGTCCATTCTTCAAGCGGGTTCTCCGGGGCTTTGGATTCAATGAAGCTTTCCAGAATCGGTTGAGCGGCAGGCAGGTCCCGCTCCAGGATGCGCACCGAGGGCAGGGTGTCCGGCGACGGTGGAACCTCGCCGCGCGCCCATTGCAACGTGCCGCCTTCGACGATGGCCTGTATCCCCGCCGCTTCCAGTTCCATCTTCAGCATGTGCGCTTCGGGTTCGTTCGCAGCCCGGTACAACCGCACGGTATCGTCATTGGAGGGATTCATCGGGGCTCACTTTTCAAACGGACTGATTCAACGCCGAGGACCACTGAGAACCATTGAGTATCCATTAGAACGCCATGTAAAAGATTCACCGCCAGGCCACTAAGAAACGCAAAGGGCCGCAAAGACGGATTCGATATTTCTTCTCTGTGATCTCCGTGGCCCTCTGTGGTGAACTAACACGTTGGTTTTTCGTCTAACGTTTGTTGAATCCGCGCCAGCGTTTTATCTTTGCCGAGGATATCCAAAGTGGCATCGATGGGCGGTGTGACGGTGTTGCCGCTGATCGCCACGCGCAACGGCTGAGCCAGCTTGCCCATGCCCACGCCCATCCGCTCGGCCAGTGCCTTGATCTTTTCGTGTGCCGCAGCGCCGAAGCCATCTTCCGGAAGTTGCTCCAGCACCGGCTTGAGCGCTTCCAATGCCTTCCACCCTTCTCCTTCGTTCTTGTCCATCACCTTCTTACGGGCCTTGTCGTCGATTTGGATTTCGTCGTAGCCGACGAAGAAGAACGCACCTTGTGTCAGCGGATCGCACAGCGTTTTGCTGCGTTCGCGGTAGGTCTCGCAGAAGGTGGTGAATTTGGGATCGTCAGCACTGCCGAACGTCTTGTTTGGGTCTTTGTGTAGAAAGAAATTGTGGTTGTAAGGTTGATTCCAAATCATTTGATAAAGCGTATTGCTGTTCATCGCTTTGATCGCATCGGCGTTGAAGCTGGCCAGCTTATCGCGGTCGAACCTGGAATCGCCCTTATTGCAGCGATCGAAAGAGAAGTTTTGCGCCAAAAAATTGTTGTCAAATTTTTCGACGTCGTTGCCGGGATTCCAACCGAGTAGAGCCAAGTAGTTGCACAGGGCCGTTGATAGATAACCTGACAGAGTAAAATCTTTAACGTCGATTTCGGGTAATTCAATCTTCAAGTTGAGTGCTATGGATTTTGCGATGGACAAATCGTCATTCTGTTTATTACAAAATGATTCGAGGTTGTCGTAAGTCAGTTGAGTTCCAGTCGGCAAATCAGGATATAAGGACGTTGCTTGTTTTTGAAATTGAATAAGCGCATCAAACCATTGTTGTTGATCGCAGGTTGTTGTGTGCTCCAACGCCGCCGCGCGGGCCGCCTTGGCCTTATCGCGCTTGGACATCTTTGAGCCGTCGGGATTGAAGATCAGGCCGAAGTGGGCGTAGGTGGGTCGGGGCAGGCCGAGCGCTTCCTGGAGGGCGATGTGTTTGGGGGTGTTGTTCAGGTGTTCCTGGCCGCGCAGGACGTGGGTGACGCCCATCTCCGCATCGTCGACGACCACGGCCAGGTGGTACGTGGGATATTGCTTGCCCTCTCTGTCCGGTGCTTTCTGGATGATGAAGTCTTCGATCTGCCCGGCGGGAAAGGTCACCTCGTCGCGCACCTTGTCTTCAAAGGTGATGTCCCGGTTCGGCATGGTGAAGCGCACCGCGCCGTTTTCTTCGGTGGTGGTGAGTCCGGCGGCCCGGAGTTTTTCGATCGCCGCGTTGTAAAGATCGAGGCGTTGCGACTGGCGGGGCTCTTTGCCTTGGTTGTCCCAGTCGATGCCGAGCCAGTCGAGATCGCGCAGGATGCCCTCTTCGGCGGCTTCGGTGGAGCGTGCGCGGTCGGTGTCTTCGATGCGCAGGAAGAACTTTCCGCCGTGTCGTCGGGCGTAGGCCCAGTTGAACAGGGCGGTGCGGGCGCCGCCGACGTGCAGCGCGCCGGTGGGCGAGGGCGCGAAACGGGTAATGACGGTGTCGGCCATGCGGCGATTGTAATGCAAGGGCCGGGGCGCGCACAGCACGTCATCACGAATAACCCGCACCTGAAGGTGCGGGCGTGAGGAGAAGGGTGGCATGTTACCCGCGTCTGAAGGTGTGGGCTTGAGGGAAGGGTGGTGTGTTACCCGTGCCTGAAGGTGCGGGCGTGTTACCTGCGCAAAACAACGCCCGGGTCACGGGTAACCCGGGCGTTGTGAGGAGGACGGTTGGAGGAAAGGAGAATCAAGGGAGCGTCATTTCAGCGGACTTTCGACCACGATGTACTTCTGGTAGCCGTTCACGAGGATCGGCAGATAGTAGGTGTTGTTATGGACGTAGTAGGTGGCGCCGTTGACCACCACGGTGTAGTGCGCGGTGGGGATGGTGTTGACGACGGTGCCGACCGCCGGGCCGTAGTGAATCGTCGCCGGCGTGTTCACGGTGGCGCAGACGGCGGGACTGGAGACCACGACGGGCGCTGCGCAGGTGGTGTAGTATGAGCGGTTGTTGTAGTAGGTCCGTCGGTACCAGGTGCCGCCATGGCGCCAGTAGGTTCCACTGCCGAGGGTGATGCGCGTGCTGCCGATGGGCAGGGAGAGGAAGAATCCGCTGCGGGCCTTGGGATAGTGATGCACGACGCGCCGAGCGGTGCGGTGGACCACGATGGGCCGACGATGCACCACCACCGGGCGGCGATGCACGTAAGCCGGACGATGATGCACCACGTGGCGGCGATTGCATTGTCGGTTGTGATGGATCACGACCGAGCGGTGGCGATTCGTCGCGTTGTGGTGTCTGACGATCGAGCGGTGGCGGTGGGTCGTGTTGTGGTGGCGTGTCACCGAGCCGCGATGGGCCTGATGGCTGCGATTTCGCTCGGCGCGGGCTCCTCGGTTGCCGCGGCCGTCATGACGGTCGGCTTGGGCTGCGGCGGTGAATCCCATTCCCACCAGCGCGACGATCAGAGCGATTGCCAGGACGGGCGGTTTGCCTTTTCTTCGGTTCATGGCGTGCCTCCTTCGGTTGCGGGTGAGTGGACCGTTTGGTTCTACAGTAATGACGTGGTTGCGGGTATTTCGATTCCCGTGCTGTAAATGTTGCAGACATTTGTTTGAAACCGGGGCGCGCGGTTTCAAACGCATGGATTTCAAACGGACGCGCCCGTGCAATGATGGTTGTGGAATTACGAAGAGAGGCGACCCGTTGATGCGGATCGCGCCGGAATATTTCGATGCTGAGTCCCTGTGCCCCTCGGTCCCTTCATCGCTTCTGCATCTTCCCCCAGGTGTCTTTGAGCGTGACGGAGCGGTTGAAGACGGGCAGGGCCGCCGTGGTATCCGGGTCCGCCGTGAAGTAACCGGTGCGCTCGAACTGGACGGGAGCGCCGGGGGCGAAGTCCGCCGCGGCCGGTTCGATCTTCGCATGCGGGACCACCGTCAGCGAATCGGCGTTGACGTTATCCAGCCAGTTGTCGCTGCCCTGGGGCGGGGTGAGTGGGTTTTCGGCGGTGAACAGGTGGTCGTACAGCCGCACCTCGGCGTCCACGGCGTGCCGGGCGGAGACCCAGTGGATCGTGCCCTTGACCTTGCGGCCGTCGGGAGAATCCCCGCCGCGCGTGGCCGGATCGTACGTGCAATGGACCTCGGTGATGTTGCCCTCGGCGTCGGTTTTGTAATCCGTGGCCGTGACGAAATACGCATAGCGCAGACGGACTTCCTTACCGATCGTCAGCCGGAAGTATTTCTTCGGGGCATCGACCATGAAGTCGTTGCGCTCGATGTGCAGTTCGCCGCAGAAGGGCACTTCGCGGGCCCCGTCGGCTTGGTTTTCCGGATTGTTCACCGCGGGCAGCATTTCCTCCTGCCCCTGGGGGTAGTTGGTGATGATGAGTTTGATCGGATCGAGCACGGCCATGCGGCGCTGGGCGGTGCGGTTGAGGTGATCGCGCACGTGGTATTCCAGCCGCGAGAATTCGATGTTGTTTTCGCGCTTGGCCACACCGACGCCTTCCCAGAAATCGATGATGGCCCGGGGCGGGTAGCCGCGCCGCCGCAGACCGACCAGCGTGGGCATGCGCGGGTCGTCCCAGCCGTTGACGTGCCCGGTTTCGATCAGTTGCAGCAGCCGTCGTTTGCTGGTGACCATGTAGGTGATGTTGCCGCGGGCGAACTCGATCTGGCGCGGCTTGTATGCCACGCCGTTCGGCCGGACGCCCAGGTCCCACAACCGATCCACGAACCACTCGTAAAGCGGGCGGTGATCCTCGAACTCCTGCGAGCAGAGCGAATGCGTGATGCCCTCGATCCAGTCGCTCTGGCCGTGCGCCCAGTCGTACATCGGGTAGATGCACCACGTGTCCCCGGTTTGGGGATGGTCGGCGTGCAGAATGCGGTACATCACCGGATCGCGCAGGTTCAGGTTTGCAGAGGCCATGTCGATCTTCGCCCGCAACACGCGCGCCCCGTCGGGAAACTCACCCCCGCTCATGCGCGTGAACAGGTCGCGGTTTTCTTCCGGGCTGCGGCGGCGGTGGGGCGATTCGACGCCCGGCTCGGTCAGCGTGCCGCGCGTCTGGCGGATCTGATCGGCGGTCTGGTCGTCCACGTACGCCAGCCCCGCATCGATCAGGGCCAGCGCCCATTCGTACAGGAGCTGGAAGTAGTCCGAAGCATGGTACAGATGGTCGCCCCAATCGGCTCCCAGCCAGGCGTGGTCGGCCTTGATGGCATCGATGTATTCCTGCTCTTCCTTGACGGGATTGGTATCGTCCAGGCGCAGGTGGAATCGGCCCCGGTACTTTTGTGCGGTGGTGTAATTGATGGTGATGGCTTTGGCGTGGCCGATGTGCAGGTAGGCATTCGGCTCGGGAGGAAAGCGCGTGATCACCTGCGAAGTCTTGCCGGCCGCGATGTCGGCATCGATGGCCTGGTGAATGAAATGCGAGGCCTTTTCCGGGGCGGTGTCGTTCGGTTCGCTCATGCGGACATGGTATCGAAAACCGCGACGAACCACCAAAGACACCAAGGGAATACATAGACAGGATTAACAGGATGGACAAGATGGTTTCGGATCGATCCGGCCCCTATTCATTCGATCCTGTTCATCCTGTCAAAAAATCTGCTGAGTGTCCTTGGTGGTTAATTATCCAGCCAGATTGCCAGCGAGAGCAGAGCGAAGAGCCGGTGGGTGTGGTCGATCTTCTGTGAATCGTGTTCGTTGAGCAGCGCTTCGATCGCGGAGCGGTTCAGGTCCAGCGTTTGGAGCGGGCCGTCGAGCAGCATGCCGCGCAGCCAGGGGCGCAGTGTGCCGCGGAAATCGTGACCGATCGGCAGGGCGAAGCCGGATTTCGGTCGCTCGCAAATGTTGGCGGGCAGGTAACGCGCGGCCAAGACGCGCAGCAACTGCTTGGGCTGACGGCCGGGGACGAGTTGGCGCATGGGCGTGCAGACCGCCGCCTCCACCAGCGGGTGGTCCAGCAGCGGGCAACGCACCTCCAGGGCCACCGCCATCGAGGCCCGGTCGGTCTTGCGCAGCAGATCGCCCGGCAGGTAGTGGTGCAGGTCCCAGAAGCGGGCCGCATCGGCCGGATCGTCGCAGAGAAACGGCGGGGCCAGTTCCACCTGCTCCAGTTCGGCCAACGGCCCGATGCCCAGCGCGTTCAAGTGCCGGTCGCTGAACAGGCGCACCAGCGCGAAGTAGCGCTGCGCCAGTGTTTTTTCGCGCGATGCTTCGATGAACCGGCGCCTCTTGGCCGAGCGCGTTTTCTGTTCCCCGCCGAACAGTGAAACCGGCAGGTGACGCGCCCACCAGCGGTGCCTCTGCATCAGGCGCAGGCCGAGGTAGCGCTCGTATCCGCCGAACAGTTCATCGCCGCCGTCGCCGGACAGGGCCACGGTGACATGCCGCCGCGCCGCTTTGCTCAGCCAGTAGGTCGGCAGGATCGATGAATCGGCGAAGGGCTCGCCCATCGTGCGGATCAGAAAACGTAAGTCCTGCTCGATGTTCGGCTCGACGGTCAGCGTGGTATGGTCCGCACCGAGATGCTCGGCGACGCGCTGCGCGTGGGGCGATTCGTCGTAGGCCGCATCCGGCATCGCCATGCAGAACGTCTTGAGGGTTCGACCTTCCGCGGCCAATTCCCGCTGCGCGTAATGGGCGACCAGGGAGGAATCAATGCCGCCCGACAAAAAACAACCCAGCGGTACATCGGCCTCGAGACGAATGCGCACCGCTTCGGCGATGAGTCGATCGAACTCGTCGATGCTGCGCACGTGGGAATCTTCGATCGGCCCGGCGGGCGGGGGCTGATCGTTGCGACGCGGGCTCAGCCGCATCCACTGCTTGGGGCCCAGTTCATTGACCGCGGCCTGCACGCCGGGGCCCACCGTGTAGCCGAACGCCAGGTAGAGTTGCAGCGCCCGCGGATCGATCTTTCGCTCCAGGCCCGCCCCGGCGCAGACCGCCGCCGCCGTCGAGCCGAACACGAACTGCCGTTCATCGTGCCAGAAGAAGAGCGGCTTCTTTCCGGTCATGTCGCGCGCGAGAAACAGTTCCTCGCCGTCCCAGATCGCAAAGGCGTACATGCCGCGCAATTTCGTCGGCAGGTCCTCCACCCACTGGCGGTATCCGTGCAGAAGCACCTCGGTATCGCAGTAGTCGCTGGCGAAGGTGTGGCCGAGCGATTGCAACTCGGCGCGCAAGGCGCGGTGGTTGTAGATTTCGCCGTTGTAAACCACGCGAATCGCGCCGTTGGACATGGGCTGGCGGCCGTGCGGAGCATCGAGCACCGCCAGACGCGTATGGGCCAGGCCGATTTGGCCGTCGATCAGAATCTGTTGATCGTCGGGTCCGCGGCAGGCCAGCGATTGGACCATGCGCTCCAGCGCCTCGCGCCGGACCGGCTCATCATCGAATCGGAGAATGCCGCCAATGCCGCACATGGGTTAGCTCAGAAGGCATCAGGCACGTAGGCACACAGTCCCGGTTTCTCTTGTTTGCTCCAGTTGTCCTGTCCCTTCGTGCCTATGTGCCTTCGTTCTTTTACACTACACGGCTTTATCTTTCTTCGCATGGGTCTGCACGCGCAGGGACAGTTCGGTCAACTGCATTTGGTCGACCGGCGAGGGGGCTTCGGTCATCAGGTCGAAGCCGTTCTGCGTCTTGGGGAAGGCGATGACATCGCGGATGTTGGTGGTGTGGCACAGGTGCATCACGATGCGATCGAGTCCGAAGGCAATGCCTCCGTGCGGGGGGGCGCCGAATTGCAGGGCGTCGAGCAGGAAGCCGAACTTGCCGCGGGCCTGTTCTTCGTCGATGCCGAGCAGGGCGAAGACGCGCTGCTGGACATCGGGGCGATGGATACGGATCGAGCCGCCGCCCAGTTCCGAGCCGTTGAGCACCAGGTCGTAGGCCTTGCTCTTTACCGCGGCGGTGTCGGACTCCAGTTTGTCCAGGTCTTCATCGGTGGGCGCGGTGAACGGATGGTGCAGCGAGTCCCAACGTTTTCCGTCCTCGTTCCACTCAACCAGCGGGAAGTCGATCACCCACAGCCATTCCCACTGGTCGGGACCGATCATGTCCAGATCGTGCGCCAGTTTGACGCGCAACTCGCCGAGCACGCGGTGGACCACGGCGGGCCTGGCATCCACGCCGAAGCAGAGCAGGTCGCCATCCTGCGCGCCGGTTTTCTCCAGCAGCGATGATGTGACCGGCTCGAGGAACTTGGCGATGCCGGTGGCGAGTTTGCTGGCTTCGATCTTGACGATGGGCAGGCCGCCGGCTCCGAAATCCTTGACCCACTCGGCCAGGGCGTCGGTCTGTTTGCGTGTCATCGCCGCGCCGCCGGGAACGCGGATCGCCTTCACAACGCCGCCGGCTTCGATCGCGGAGCGGAAGACTTTGAAATCGGTCTGTCCGGCGGTGTCGGTGATGTCGATCAACTCCATGCCGAAGCGCAGGTCCGGCCGGTCCGAGCCGTAGCGGTCCATCGCCTCGGCGTAGGTCATGCGGCGGATCGGCGGCACGTCCACGTCCAGAATTTCCTTCCAGATTTGCCGCATCATCGCCTCGCAGGTCTCGATCACATCGTCCTGATCGACGAAGCTCATTTCCAGATCGAGCTGCGTGAACTCGGCCTGACGATCGGCGCGCGGGTCTTCATCGCGGAAACACCGGACAATCTGCACGTATTTTTCGATCCCGCTGACCATCAGAATCTGCTTGAACAACTGCGGGCTCTGCGGCAGGGCGTAGAAGCTGCCGGGGTAGAGCCGGGCCGGGACGAGGAAATCGCGCGCTCCCTCGGGCGTGGACCGGCAGAGGAAAGGCGTTTCGACTTCGTAGAAGCCCTGCTCGTCGAAGAAATCGCGCATGATCTTGGCCACGCGATGGCGCGTGTGGAGAATCTGCTGCATGCGCCGCTGGCGCAGGTCGATGAAGCGGTACTTCAAGCGGCGGTCTTCGCCCACCTTGTGGGCTTCGTCGGGAACGAAGGGAGGTGTGGCGGCCTTGTTGAGAATCTCCAACTCGTCGCAATCGACCTCGATTTCGCCCGTGGCGTGTTTGGGATTGTGGGCGGGCTTGCCATCGGGCCCGAACCGCTCCAGGACGACACCGCGGACGGCGATCACATCCTCATGGCGCAGCGTGTCGGCCAGATCGTGCGTCTGCTGGTGTTCGGGGTGGAACGTGAGCTGGGTGATGCCCTCGCGGTCGCGCAGGTCGATGAAGATCACCCCGCCGTGGTCGCGGTAGTTGTTGACCCAGCCGGCCAAGGTCACGCGCTGGTCCTTATCGCTTAATCGCAGTTCGCCGCAGTGGTGCGTACGCTTGAACATAGCGGAAATTTCCGTAAAAGCGGTGAAAACCCGGCATGATAGCGGATCGGCGGGACGTGGGCCATGAACCAGACGTTTAGCGGGGTGCCCCACCTTCGCCCGGAGGGCAAGGTGGGTTTCTGTTCGATCGTTTGAGCATACCTGCTCACCTTGCCGTGAGGACGCGGAGAAGGTGGGGTATCCTTTATCTCACCCCATTACGCTTCACAAATCATCGCTTCACCAATGCGCCAAATCCATTCATCCCAACACATACGGCCAGAAGACGATGATGCCGATGACGGCCGCGGTGACGGCAGCGGCGAGCACCGCCCCGGCCGCCGCATCCTTGGCCTGGCCCACCAGCGGGTGCTCATCCGGGTGCACCGCGTCGGCCAACTGCTCCAGGGCCGTGTTGATCCCCTCGGCCGACCAGACCAGCCCGATGGCCGCGATCAGCCAGCACCAGTCGCTGCGCGTAACGTCCAGCGAAAGCGCGGCGACGATGACCGCAACCGTTGCCGCCGCGTGGATCCAGGCGCTGGGCTGGGTGCGCAGCATGAACAGCAGTCCCGCCGCCGCATGGACGAAACTGATCAACCGGGCCCGCAGGGTGAACTGGTGTCGCTTGGGCATCGGGGTCGATTATACCGTTTCCGAACCGTTGAAGAGGATACGCCCATCCCGGTATCCGGATTTGTCACGGAAGGCGGAGCGAGTCATAATGTTATAGCTTGGCATACCCCCATTGGTGAGGGATGAGACCTCCCTGCCCGAACGCGGTTTGACTGGAGCATCCATGGCACGCACACGCAAGAAGTTAGGCCAAATCCTGCTACGGTGGGGGATTATCACCGAACAACAGATCGACGAAGCGCTGCAAGTCGCCCAGGCCTCGGGCAAACGTATCGGCGAGGCGCTGGTCGAGATGGAGTACGCCACAGAAGACGACGTGGCCAAGGCCCTGGCCAGCCAGTACGGCCTGGAGTACATCGATCTCGACAGCCAGGAAGCGATGCGCGCCGCCGACATGCAGGCCCTGCCGATCGATATCGTCAAAAAATACCTGGTCCTGCCGCTGGAGAAGAAGGAAAACAAGCTCAAGGTCGTCATTCACGATCCGATGGACCTGGAATTGCTGGACCTGCTGCGGTTCCGGATGAACTGCGAAATCGAAACGGTCATCAGTTCGCGCTCGAAGATCAAGGGATTCATTGACGCTCTGCTCAGCGATTCCGCGACCACCATCGATGAAACCGTGCGGGCGTTGTCGATCGATATGGAGGCGGAAGACAAGGAGGTCCGCAAGATCGCGCGCGAGGTGGATTCCGACGCCCCGATCGTGCGGCTGGTCGACAAGATCATCACCGAGGCCGTGCACAACCGGTCCTCGGATATTCACATCGAGCCGATGAATGATCGCGTGCGGCTGCGTTACCGGGTGGACGGCGTCTGCCACGAGCGCGACAAGATACCCAAGCGCATGCAGAGTTCGATTCTGACGCGTCTGAAAATTCTTGCGGGCATGAAGATCGAAGAACGGCGCGTGCCGCAGGATGGCCGCATCAAGATGCGCGTCGGCCGGGAGGTCATCGACTTCCGTGTCAGCGCCTGCCCCGGGTATCACGGCGAATCGATGGTCCTACGTATTCTACGGCCCGAATCGGTGCGGATCGGCATGGCCAACCTCGGTTTCGAGCCGGATCACGAGCAAAAGTTCAATCGCATCATCCGCAAACCCAACGGCATCTTCCTGGTGACCGGACCGACCGGTTCGGGTAAAACCACGACGCTCTACACCGCGCTGGACGTGCTGAATCGTCCGGACCGCAAGATCATCACGGCCGAAGATCCCGTGGAATACAACTTCACCGGCATCAACCAGTGCCAGGTGCGCGATGACATCGGCCTGACCTTCGCACGCATTCTTCGCGCGATGCTGCGTCAGGCGCCCAACGTCATTCTCGTTGGCGAAATCCGTGATAAGGAAGTGGCCGAAGTCGCCACGCAGGCCGCCCTGACCGGTCACCTGGTCTTCTCCACACTGCACACCAACGACGCGCCTTCGGCGATCACCCGACTGATCGACATGGGCGTCAAGCCGTTCCTGGTCGCCAGTTCCATCCAGGCGATCATGGCGCAGCGGCTGATCCGCATTCTTTGCCCGGATTGCAAGGAGCCGGATCCCGAACCCAGCGCCTACTACCTTCGCTTGTGCGGCATCAGCGAATCGGACCTGGAAAACAAGACGCCCTGCCGCGCAGTGGGCTGCTCCAGTTGCGGGGGGACCGGGTACCGGGGCCGAAGGGGCATCTTCGAGTTCATGATGCTCAACAGCGAAATTCGTGAACTGGCCTTCAAGCGTGCGCCCACCACGGCGATGCGAAAGGCGGCCATGGCTTCGGGCATGCGCGATCTGGCCGGCGACGGCCGCCTGAAGGTCTTGGCCGGAATCTCCAGCGCCGAGGAAGTGGCCCGCGTGGCCCAGGTCGATGCCATCGCCGCCATGGAAGAGGAAGAGCAGATAGCTTAATCGGTCCGTGCGATCGGATCGCCGGCCCCGTAAGGATGTATCCATGAATATCGATCGTTTGCTCGACACCGTTATCAAGCAGGGCGCCAGCGACTTGCACCTGACCGTCGATCTGCCTCCCACGCTGCGACTCAACGGCCGCCTGCGTGCCCTGAAAACCAAGGTTCTCACCGTCGAAGACACCACCTCGCTCATGAAATCGATCGCCCCGGAGCGGGCGCAGCAGGAACTGCAGGAGGAGGGCACGTGCGACTTCGGCTTCGCTTACGGGGATGCGGCTCGATTCCGTGTCTCGATCTTCCGCCAGCGCGGCAACATCGCCATTGTCCTGCGGCAGATTCCCAATCGGTTGCTGTCGTTTGAACAGATCGGTCTGCCCCCCCAGGTGCCGGACCTGCTCAGTCGGCCGCGCGGTCTGTTCCTGGTGACCGGGCCGACCGGTTGCGGGAAGACCACCACCCTGGCCACGATGATCGACTACATCAACCAGAACTACGATCGTCATATCATCACCATCGAAGACCCGATCGAATATTACCATCCCCACCGCAAATCGATTCTCAACCAGCGCGAAGTCGGGACGGATGTCACCAGTTTCGCCGAGGCCCTGCGGCGCGCGCTGCGCCAGGACCCCGATGTGGTGCTGGTCGGTGAAATGCGTGACCTGGAGACCATCGAGGCGGCCCTGCGAGCGGCCGAAACCGGCCACCTCGTGTTTGGAACGCTGCACACCAACAGTGCCGGCGGCACGATCAACCGAATCATCGACGCCTTTCCCGTGGATCAGCAGAACCAGGTCCGCGTTCAGTTGTCGGCCTCGCTGATGGCGGTGCTCTCCCAGCAACTGCTGTCGCGGATCGACACGCCGGGCATGGTCGCGGCGTTCGAGTTCCTCGTGGTCAATCCGGCGATCGGCAACCTGATCCGCGAAGCCAAGCCGATGAGCTACATCAACTCGGCGATCCAGACCGGCAAGCGCCTGGGCATGCAGCTTCTCGACGATCACCTCTGGCAGCTGTATGACGAGGGTAAAATCTCGGCCGGGGAAATGGTCGATCGCAGCGTCGATGCCAAAACGCTGACCCAGAAGGTCCATCGGGCCGGTGGCGAGGTCGGCCGGGCCGAGGTCGATGAGATGATCGAGTAGGGTTGGATGCGGTAAATTCAAGATGCCCGATAAGAGGGCAAATACGATTTTTTTATCTCTTACTTGTGGTTTTTGGGCAAAATCTTCGCCTGTTTTGAAGTGAATTAAGAACTAAATACCAAGTGTCCACTATTTGGAATTGCTGATTTTTCTGTTGTTTTCTATGTTGTTTTAATGAATAATGAATACGGACACAGCCGAAGAAAAGAAAAAGATGCAGGGCTGGTCCCCGGGTTGTGCGTGGAGCTTTGATAACCCGGAAATCGACACGATCAGGGGGAGGGGCGAAGGGTGCGAAAGAAGGAACTGCTGATTCGGATGGTCATGAGAAAACGGACATGACCGGGACCGCGCAGCCGACCGGCAACGGCGGCTGCTGAGAGACGGGCTGATTGAGGTCGCTGCAAGGGCGGCCGGGAGTCACCAACCTTGTCGGGATCGACCGGTCCCGCCGCACGCCCCCGTGGCGACGCCTGTACGGAGTGTCACAATGCCAGACGGGCCGAACACCAGTACGACCAGTAGCTCCGAACCGACCGCCGATCAGTTGCGGGGCCGTCGCATCGGCCGCGTGTTGACCAAGATGAACAAGGTCAAGCGCGAACAGGTTCAGGAGGCACTGGATTTACAGCAGCAGCGACGCATGCCGCTGGGCCAGCTGCTCGTCGAGCTTGGATATGTCGAGCAGGCCGATATCAGTGAAGCCCTGGCCGCTCAGGCCGGCATGACCAGTCTCGATCTCGACCGGGCCGGGATCACCGACGAGATCATCAAGATTCTCCCGGCGGAAACCGCCCAGGCCTACCAGGTCGTCCCGGTCAACTATGACGCAGCAACCCACACGCTGACCATCGCGATGAAAGCGGCGGACAACTTCCGGGCCGTCGACGATTTGCGGCTGTTGATGGGTTTCAGCAATGTCCAGGCGGTGGTGGCCAATCCCGATCAGGTGGATCAGTTCCTGGCGCGTTTTTACGGCGGCGACGACGAATCGATCACTTCGCTGATCGGTGAGTTGGCCGAGGACGAGAATCTCCAGGCCATCGGCGACCAGGGCGAGTCGGTCGATCTGGAGACGCTGCTGACGGCTGCGGATGACAACAAGGTCAAGCGTCTTTTGAACCTGGTCCTGCTTCAGGCGATCAAGGATCACGCCTCGGACATTCACTTCGAGCCGTTCGAGGACGAGTTCAAGATGCGTTATCGCATCGACGGGATGTTGTACGAGATGGTTCCGCCGCCGCGTCACCTGGCGCCGGCGATCGTCTCGCGCGTCAAGGTCATGAGCAACCTGGACATCGCCGAGCACCGTCTACCGCAGGACGGCCGCATCGAGCTGGTGGTGCAGGGCAACCCGGTGGACTTGCGCATCAGCGTCTTGCCGACCATGTTCGGCGAGTCGGTGGTGATGCGTGTTCTGGACCGCTCGAACGTCCGTCTCGATCTGGACAAGATCGGCATGCGCGATGACGACCTGGTCGAGTTCCGCCGCCTGACCAAGAAACCCAACGGCATCGTGATCATCACCGGCCCGACGGGCTCGGGTAAGACGACCACGCTGTACGCGGCGCTGAACGAACTGAACGAAGAGGACGTGAAGATCCTCACCGCCGAGGACCCGGTCGAATACGACATCGACGGTCTTGTCCAGTGCCAGATCAACGATGAGATCGGTCTGACGTTTGCGCGCTGCCTGCGCAGCTTCCTTCGCCAGGACCCGGACATCATTCTGGTCGGTGAGATTCGTGACCTGGAAACGGCACAGATTGCCGTGCAGGCGTCGCTGACCGGCCACCTTGTGTTCTCCACGCTGCATACCAACGATGCGCCGTCGAGCATCGCGCGTATGCTCGACCTGGGCCTGGAGCCGTTCCTGGTCACGGCGACGCTGGAAGCGATCGTGGCGCAACGTCTGGTGCGTCGGATCTGCACGCAATGCCGCGAGCAGTACCATCCGACGGAAGAGCAGTTGATGGAGTTGCAGTTGACCCCGGACGACGTGCAGGGGCGCGAGTTCTACCGCGGTCACGGCTGCCAGCAATGCAACGAGCAGGGTTACCGCGGCCGGCGCGCGATTTTCGAGATCATGACGCTCGACGACGACCTGAAAGAACTGATCATGCAGCACGCCTCGACGAACGTGCTGCGGATCGAGGCGCGCAAGCGCGGCATGCGCTCGCTGCGCCAGAGCGGTCTGCTGGCGATTTACGACGGCGTGACCACCATCGAGGAAGTGGTGCGCGAAACGATTACCGAAGAAGAATAATTCTCGCGGAGATATTTCATGCCGACTTTCCAGTACGAAGCCATGAACCAGGCCGGCCAGCGCCAAAAGGGCACGGTCGAAGCGGCGAGCAGCGACGATGCGATCGCGCGCATCAAGTCGCAGGGCTACTTCCCGACGAACGTGCGCGAGAAGAAGGTGCGCAAACGTGAAACGGCGGCGGCCGCGGCGGCGCCGACCAAGCGCGGCAGCAAGCCGGCCAAGGCCAAGAAAGATCCGATCACCATCAACATCGGTGGCGTGGGCCAGAAGGCGATCACGCAGTTTTCCCGTCAGATGTCCACGCTGCAGGATGCGGGTCTGCCGATTCTCCGTTCGCTGCAGATCCTGGCCGAGCAGGAAAAACCGGGCCTGTTCAAGAACACCCTCAGCCAGATCGCCGCGGACGTGGAAGGCGGCTCGTCGCTGTCCGAAGCGATGGAGAAGCACCCCAAGGCGTTCGACCGGCTGTACACCAAGATGATCGCGGCCGGTGAGATCGGCGGTGTGCTGGACATCATCCTGCGTCGTCTGGCCGACTTCATGGAAAAAGCCCAGCGCCTGAAGAAGCGCATCGTGGGCGCGATGATTTACCCCGCGGCGGTCATCACCGTGGCGGTGTTGATCGTGCTGGGCATCATGATTTTCGTGATTCCTCAGTTTAAGGATATTTTCGAGGAGTTCGACTCGAAGCTGCCGGCCATCACGATGGGACTGATCAACCTGAGCGAATGGATCGGCGGCACGAATGCGAACCAATGGTTCGGTTCTCCGGTTTCCGGCTCCGCGCCTCCGGGGGTGGTGTATGTGATTTTTGGACCGATCGTGATCTTCCTGCTGATGAAGCTGATGCGGATGAGCAAGGGAGGACGGGCCATCCTCGATCAGGTGAAACTGAAGGTTCCGATCCTGGGCGGCCTGGTGAAGGCCGGTTCGATCGCTCGCTTCACGCGCACGCTGGGTACGTTGATCTCGGCGGGGGTGCCGATTCTCGAGGCCATCGCTATCACGCGCGATACCGTCGGCAACAACGTCTACGAGCGCGCCCTGCAGCGCGTTCACGATTCGATCAAGGAAGGCGAGAGTTTCGCCGCTCCGCTTCGCGAAGCCCGCGTCTGCGACCTGCTGGTGGTCAACATGATCGACGTTGGCGAAGAAACCGGCGAACTGGACAAGATGCTGGCCAAGGTCGCGGACAACTACGACGAGGAAGTCGACAACATGGTGCGCACGCTGATGTCGCTGCTGGAACCGTTGATCGTGGTCGTGCTGGGTCTGGTGGTCGGCACGATCGTGGTGGCGTTGTTCATGCCGCTGCCCACGCTGATTCAGTCGGTCACCAATAGCTCCTGATTTTCACCCGATAGCGAGGTTGCCATGCATAATGCAGATGCTAAATCAGGACGATTCGGCCGCCGCCGCGGCTTCTCGCTGATCGAGTTGCTGGTCGTGGTGGCGATCATCGCCGTGCTGATCGCGATCGCGGTGGGGGCGGTGATGATGGCCAAGAAGGGGGGCGCCATCGCCTTGGCCAATCATCAGATGGCCGTCGTCAAGATGGCCCTGGATGTCTACAGCAATGAATTCGGAGCATATCCGCCCAGCGATAGCGCGGCGGCCGGATCCTACTTCGAGTCCGGCGACCACGGCGGCATCATCCTCGCCAAGTTGTTGACGGGTTACGGCAGCGACTTTAATAACGACGGCAAATGGAATGGAGTCAGCGGCGCCCATTTCGATGACGGGCTCCACGGCATGGGTTTCAAGCACAACGGTGTGGAATACGGCCCGTACGTGACCAACAAGGAAAGCAATCTCATCGGAACCAACCCCAACTACCGGTTCGGTCTGCCCTGGGACACGGGAATCAAGTATTTTTTAGGGGATATCTCCATCCCCTCCGCCACCAGCACCAACTTGAACCTCTGGGGAGGCGGCTCCTCTTACCGTTTTGACAAGAGCGACGAAGACAGCGGTGAGACACTGGCCAACTGGGAAAGCAATCGCCTCAGCAAGGGCAACGCCGGTTACGACGAAGGCCTGTCCCGGCAACTGCTGACCGCACAGTACCTGTTGTACGACGCCGGTCCTGATGATGAGGCCAACAGTCTGGAAACACAACATGACGATCTGATCTTCACCGGCCCGTAACGGGCCAAGGAGGTTCACCATGAACAACCGTTCAAGCCACCAGCGTGTTTTCGCCCGCGGCTTCACACTCGTCGAAGTGATGACGGTGGTTGTGATCATCGTTCTCCTGATGGGTATCGGTCTGGCAATCGGGCCGGACATAATCGCCATGGGCGAGGAAAAAGCGACGTTACAGACGATTCGGGTACTGGAATCGATCAACGAGGAGTACCGCGCGCGGACCGGTCAGTCGATCTCCGCCGCCAACATGCAGGATTTCGTCAGGCAGGCCATGGCCGTACCGGAGTTGGCTGCCATGCTGGCTACGATCAAACCCGATTACCTCGGAGGTTCGGTTGAAGAAAACAACCTCCACGTGAAGGATGCGTGGGGCAGTAATCTGATCTACGTGACTCAGGCACTGGTGGATAATGACTCAAAAGATAGGTATCGGGAGCATGACTCGCCTTACATCCTCTCGTACGGACCGGACGGCTCTTTGGGTAGGTACAGCTACCTGCGGGGCGATTTGAGGTACGGGCGGGAGTTGAGAACTGCATCCAGGCAAGCGGCGGACAACATTTACAGTTTTGAAGTTGACTAAGCCATGATCCGACACGCCCCACATTGCGAAGCCCGGTCGCCCCGTCCCGGCGGATTCACGCTCATCGAGGTGATGATGGCGATGTTTATCCTGACGCTGGGCATGGTGGCGGTGGCCAGCATCTTTCCCGTGGCCGGTCTGCTGCAGCGCCGCAGCCAGGAAGACATCCTTACCCGCCAAGTCAAGGATTCGGTCGCCGCGATGATCGTCGCCCGAGGTGTCTCACCCAGCCATGTGTCGGCCAACGGTCGCGTCGAGGCATTAAAAAGCGGTTGGACCGGCGGGACCGACGGCTGGTCGCTGGGGATGCGTTGTTACCCGGCCCACATCGATCTCGGCACGCCGCCCGACGGCGATCCCAACGAGAACAGCGTGGAAGACTCGGATTTCAATAATCGCGCCTTTTATTGGGTGCCGTTGGGGCGGACCATCAACGTGAGCACGGGCAAGTACGCAGTTTACGTGTTCATCCTGCGTCGGCAGATTGGCGTGAGTTATCCCACCGGCGGCACGCTGGCCAACGGCGAGGATCCCGAAGAGATACCCAAGGTGGTCAAGCTCGGCGCCAGTGCCACCGGATCAAACAAGCAAATCAGCACGAACCACGGCAACACGATCTATCCCGGCGACATGGTCCTCGGCGATAACGGCACGGTCTACCAGATCACCGCTGTCAGCGGGAACACACTGACGACAAACGGAGACACCGAAGGCATTGCCGCGATCTGGTATGGTCGGCCCGCCAAAGCCAATGCCCCGGCGGTCACCACGCGCATCTTTGCGCTCGGTTCGGAGGCGGTCCATTGAAACGATATACCCACTCCATGGACGTGGCCAGGCGCGGCTTCACCCTGGTGGAGTTGATATCCGCCGTGGCCGTGACGCTGATCATGGTCGTGTCGATCGGCCAGGTGTTTTCGCGCGTCAGTGTCGCCGTCCAGACCGGACGGGCCACCACCAACGCCTTGTCCGCCGCGCGCATCATCCAGGACCAACTGGACAACGACTTCAAGCACATGCTCGGCCCCGGCGCCGGGGGCTTTCTGGTCATCCATCACGATTCGATCCAAGCCGAACTCAACCCGTTCAATGCGCAGGATACACAACGGCATCAGCTCGACCAGATCATCTTCATCCGCAAGCGCGCCGATCTCGAACCGATCTGCCCGAGCAGCAGTTCGTCGTTCTCCAACAGCTCGGATGCCTCCTTCTGCCGACTGTGGCTGGGACACGTGCGCGTGGACGGCAAGGAGCCCGGCGATGGGCCCGAGATGGAGTATGCCGCTCAGTGGGTGCTCGGACGGCAGGCCCTGTTCCTCGAGGGCGACAGCACCGGCTCCAATCGCGCCGAAAATGCCCTGGCCGTGACACTCCAGAAAGGTCTGCACGATGTCGCTAAAGTGGGTCTGTGGAATGAAGGGCCCAGCGGCGCGCTGGTCGGCGGCTATGAGCACGATTTGGCGGTGAATAAGGAACAGCGGTTATGGATGTCGCTGAACGGTTCCACCTACGCCGATCGCGCCCGGGATCTGATCTTCACCAATCTCAACGTTCGGCCCTACACGATTACAAAACTGCCCACCCTGAACCAGTCCGGCGCCTCGGACGTCATCACCAGCAACGAAGTGGCGCAGATGCACGCTTATTTCGCCGAGCACGTCAGCGATTTCGCCGTTGAGTTCGCCGGGGATTACGAGGCGCCGTTTGGCAAAATCGACACCGAAACCCAGGGCGGCATGACCGCCATCAAGTGGTACGGCATTGGCCTTAAGGAAGCTGCCGACAAATCGGAACTCGGTTCCATCTTTTCCGACAATCAGGCGCCTTTACCCATACTGAGAGACAATACAATCGTGTTTCGCCACGGTCCGGGAAGCACCAACTGGCCTTACCTGATCCGCTTGCGCTACCGCATTCAGGACGAGCGCGGCCGGGTGACCGGGTTCGACGGCGAACCGGGCATCTGGTTTGAACAAGTGATCAAAGTGCCCCGCAAATGATACGGGGGCGGAAAGGAATCACACCATGAACACGTTCACACACCATCGTATGTTTCGTCGGCATCGGCGGGGATCGGTGCTGATTCTCGTCGTCGCCGTGCTGGTGATGACCGTTCTGGTGGGTACCGCGTTCCTGCAATCGGCGCGGCGTGACCGCTTCGCCTCCGGCCAGATGAACCGAAACAACCTCGATGACATCGCCCGGGCATCGCTGGATCTGGTCCTTGCGCCGATCGAACAGGACGTGCGCGACGGGGGAGTGATTCTCCCGTCCGGCAAAGAGCCGTACGACTCTTCCCATGGCATTTACAATAATGCCGGAACGGCGCACACTCCCGCCGTAACCGTTGTGGACCCATTCCTGGCTTCGTCCTTCCCGGTGGTCAAGAATGGCAAGCCGGTCTGGCCTCACATTTCACAATTCACCTTGGATTATTCCAATTACGACTTTACAAACCAGCGGGCTTGTGACGTGGAAGTGGTTAAGGACGATATCGCGATCAATCTTAAAAGCCAGAATGAGGGCGAGGGCACTCTTGCCGACGCCGACGGCGACGGTCTGATCGACAGCCGCTGGTTGGAGGCGCCGATCAGCCAGATGCAGGGCATCAAGTACTTTCTCTGTGCTCGTGTGATTGACGCCTCATCGATGCTGAACGCCAACATCGCCACCAGTGTGTACGGCAGTTCCGGTTACGATGACGATGATCAGGCGCCGCGATGCTGGTTTCCGACCGATCTTGATCTGGGCTATTTCATCAACACCTTCCCTGAGGTGGCGAGCCGGTCCGATGTGGAATTGCAGAATCTGCTGAAGTTGCGTTACGGCGACCACTTTGAAAACGCGTCACTGGTACCCTGGAAAGCGGATAGCGGGGGGGGGACGGTCAAGGCCTGGTCGCGTTTCGCCTACTGGTATCAGGCGGGGGTGATGTACAGGGATCTCAACCAACATACCGGGCTCGGTGTCAGCACAAAGTACCAGCACCTGTCCTGGGCGGATGAGATGGAGTTGCGCAGCCGCGGCGGGCTCAACAGTCCCGAACACATCGTCGCCATCGACGACGCCATGCACACCCTCCTGCGCGACCGCTCGGCATCCGGGGCTGCGCAACCGTCCGAACTGAATTACGGCTCCAGCAACACCACTCACCTGCCGCCTTCTTTTTCCAGTGATAAATGGTTGCCACCGGCTTATCCCCTTTACCATTTCAACTCCAATCCCCGCGTGATGCTGACCACGTGGAACGGCGCCAATATCTACGCCTACCGCTGGGGAACCGGCGGGGGCAACGTCCATAGCCAGATGAATCTCAACCAGCAAATCGCCGGTGGTGACATGACCACCGCGGCGACCGAGATCCAGAGCATCTTGAGCGAGGAGGGAACCTTCTCGCTCCCGGCACACCTGCCCGATGAGCAGGCCGCCGCCAATCAGTACGCGGCCAACCTCAAGGATTACGCCGACGCCGACAACAAGTTGACCAAGGTGGGCGATCGATACGGTTTCGAAGCCCTGCCGGCCATCAGCGAGGTCTACTGCCAGCGCGCTTACGAGATCACCACGGAAACCAAGAACGGAGGTCCGGACCCGGTCACCGGTGAACAGGAGTGGAACGTCACCTGGGCGGCGAAGGGAGTGATTGGTTTCGGGATCGAGATTCGAAATCCCCACCCGATCACCATTTCGCTGGAAAATCTCCATCTTGACATCGATGGCAACGATGCCGGCACCCTGGATACATTAGCCGGAAAGACCACGCTTGAACCGTTCGGCGCGGTGGTTCTGGTGAAAAATTCCGACGGTCCCTCTGCCGATATCGAAACAGAGCAGGTCACCACTGCCGGTAACGTGACCCCGCAGGCGATTTCCACGACGTGGCCCGCCGACGGCTCGAACACCGATTTTGATCCCAACGGTACGAGTCTCCTGTTCGATATCGCATTGCGCGCCACCGACCATAACGGTACCCCGTTGACCTTCGCTTACTGCAAGGCCAAGGGAATGAAGCTGCCGGATGAACAACGAAACCAGACCTTCGTCACAAACGATGAAAACACCAACCCGGCGAGTTTGAACATCGTTGGATACCTTCAGCAAGGCAAGGTGGGCGACGGTCGGGGATTGAATGCTTTGCTCGTCGACCCGGATAGTTACAAGGCGGTGGGAGCGATGGGCCTGCCGAGTGCCGAGGATAACGCCGGCAACGTTTACACCTCGAATCTCTGCGACCTCGGCAAGCAAACCAAGGGCAAGGGCACGACCGGTCCTTTGGCCGAATGGACCAAGCACCAGTTCCCGTTTGTTCCCGATGAGCAGACCAATGCTTTTGTTCACATCGGTGAAATGCTTCAGGTTTCCTTCATGGGCTTCAGTGAAACCGACAAGAAGACCTTCCGCGAGGTTTGGGAGGACGCCGGCGCAGCGGGGCACGAAGACCTGATGTTCGATTTCGAAACGACGGAAATGGCCGGTACGGACGAGCAGGCCGTGCCCCATTACGTGGCCATTCTCAACCGCTTCACCACCTACGGCCCCAACTCCGACGGTCAGGATAACGATGACGATGGGAGCATCGACAACGATGAATACTTCGTGCCCGGTCGCATCAACATCAACACCGTCAGCGGGGATTTGGATAGCGTGGATGGAAGCCGCGCCAACACGACGCCGCATCTGCTGATACGCTGCCTGCCGATTCCCGATTTGGCGTTGCGTCAGAAAGTCGTCAGGGCGATTCTCGAATACCGTGACAAACCGGGTAGCCGTCCGTCTGATTTCCGCAAGGAAAAGGGCATCGCCTACATCGGGGAACTGATGGCCATCCCCGAAGTGCGGGAGGCATTGACTACGGGCAGTTACTCCGGCGACACGCGCACGATTCCACAGAGCGGCGGTGTGATTGTCGACCGCTCGCCCGCCGATGCCGGTGACACGATCGCAGACGACATCGAAGAGAAGGTCATGCTCTTCAAGTGGCTCAGCCAGGTGCTCACCACGCGCAGCGATGTGTTCATCGTCTACCTGACCGTGCGCGGCGTGGACATCAGCGTCGCTGAGAACCACGAGGATTATGGCAAGGCCGTCCAGCAGCGGCGGTACATCGCCGTGGTCGATCGTTCTTCGATGGCGGAGAACGGCGGCACGGGCAAGGCCGAGATCATCGCCTTCCATATTCAGCAGTAAGTGGAAAGGGCGAGAGAACTAAGAAAGTGTGTGAGAAGAGTTTTTGTACGAGCCGCGCCCGTGAGGAAGCGGTCTGCACAACGCCCGAACCCGGCGGGGCAGGTGCGGTCATTTACCTGCGGGAGAGCGGAAAGTCGGACGCGGATCAACGGCCCGACGACCGCTCCCTCACCG
>JANQHK010000001.1 GCA_028282685.1 Phycisphaeraceae bacterium | reverse complement strand
ATTGCAAACCCATGCCGCAACCCCTTGGGCGTTGCATGAATACCGGCGATACCGGCCTGCGCCATAACGCGCTTCACGAGCGTCCACGCCCAGGTCCGCCGCCATGACCAGATGCGGTCGCCGCCACCGAAATTCTCACGCGTCTCTATGATCGCCTCGACCAAGGCGTCTGGTACGGGCACCTCTCGAATGAGGCCAGTCCGACGCTTCTTCAGGGATACGATGGCAATCGTGCCGTTGTCGGCCTGCACGGCATCCGCCGTCAGGTTAAGCCCTTCCGAAAGTCGGCAGCCCGTATAGACGAGCATGAGGCACAGTGCCCGCAGTGCCGGATCGCGGCTGTTTGCGGCCTGAAGGAAGCGTGTTCGTTCTGCCGAATTGATATATTTGCGCGCACCAGATGGCGCATAGAGGCTATAGGGCTGCGCTTCGCGCGCGCCGCGTTGAGTGTCCATAATGATTGTGTGATCGGAATGGGCGCGGTGGTAGCGTCTCAGTTCGAAAGGCTGTGAACAGTATGGATAATTCTGTTCACAGTCATACTGGGCAATTCCGCGATTTCTCCGCCCATCCCGCATGCACACTGCCATGACGGCAGCGTATTTTCAATACTGGAAATAAGTATTTAGCCATATTATAAACAGAATTATCCAATCTGTTCGCAACTATACGCTGGAAACACTGCGATTGCACCGCTCCATTCTTGGTCGAAACAGGAAAATGGGAGTTGAATATGCAATCGTTCGGGAAACTCGCGTTGGTCGCGCTTGCGCTAATACTGACGGCTGAAGCGCACGCCAGTGCGACCAGCGTGACCGGTACTCCCTACCGGAAATACAAGGCTGTCGATTGCGACGGGATCTGCACTTTGAAGTTCAAGTTCCCGAAATCGAAAACACTGATCCTGCAATATATGTCGTGTGTCCTTGATGGGTACAGCTCTTCGGCGGTTCTAAACGTCCAGAACGGCAAGAAACCGGTGTCGCGCGAACCGTTCATGACGAACCAGTTATCTCCGGAAGGCTACGCAATCGCCTCTAACCTGTTCGTTCCGATCAAGGGTGGCCGCCGCCTTGATATCAACGTGTACGACAGCTCGACGGCCCGCTGCTCGATAAACGGCGTGCTGGTCGGAAAATAGCGACCTCAACGAACAATCAAGATGGCCCGTTGGCAGGAACCGTGATCGCCCAGCAGCGCACGGTCTGACTGCCGACGGCTGACTGCGGCTTGTTGCAAAACCAGGTGATACCCATGACATATGCACACTCGGCCCTGCGGGCCGAAGGGCCGACCGCATCTCCATTGGCGGACGGCAATATCGTGGTCGTCAGCGACGGTCGCGCCGGGCATCTCAATCAATGCCTTGGCCTCGCGGCCATGCTTGGCGTGGATGACCCGGAAATCATTCCACTGCGCCCTACGTTGCCACACAAACTGTCAAAGTATCTGCCGGTGGCGTGGGGATACGACCTCACAAGCTTGTCCCGGTTGGAATCGGGCGTGGTCCTGGGGGCGGGATGGCAGGTGAGCCGTCTGATGCGCTGGCTGAAGCGCAATCGGCCGGACGTGTTCACCGTGCAGATGATGCGTCCAAGCGGCAATCTGAAGCGCTACGACGTGGTCGTGCTCCCCATGCACGATGACGTCGGAACCTGGGTGAAGTCGGGTGACCATGTCACTCGAACAATCGGAATGCTCAATCGTGTGCGGGCGTCATTGCTGGAGCGGGAATGGACACGGTGGCGGGGCCGTCTTGAGCGGTGTCACGAACCCCGTCTGGCCCTGCTGCTGGGCGGAGACAGCAGGCACCACAAGGTGGATCCCGAAGACTACGATGCGCTGGCCGAGAGTGCATTGACATGGGCCGGGGAAAACAAAGGCAGCCTGCTGGTTTCGACCAGCGGGCGAACGCCGAAGGACGTGGCGCGGCACATCAGGCGAAAGCTGACACACCAGCGACATGTCCCGGTTTTCTGGTGGTCGCCCGATGAAGGCGAGGAGGATAATCCGTACTACGCTTTCCTCGCCGGATGTCGGGGCGCCGTTGTGACAGCAGACAGCCTCGCGATGTTGAGCGAAGTGGCGACCGCCGGAAAACCGCTATACGCGTGGGGCCTGACCCGGCTGGCCGTGCGAAAATATCAGCGTCTTGCCGCATTGTTTGAGCGGCAACGCCTTCTATCCCCTTGGGAGGGGCGGCTTCGCGAAACAACCGAAGGTCCGCGCCTGACAGATGTAGAGACCGTCGCCGACTTCGTGCGGAAGCGATATGCCAACCGAAGCGGCCCCTCGCCGGACACCAGAAGCGAGGTCATTCTGTCCGGCCTGATGGTGGTCGTCATCTTTGCCCTCGCCCTGTTGTTGTACCTGCTTGGATCATTTTATCGGCAGGTATCGGATTGCCCCTATACGGGGGTTGAGAAGCTGTTTCTGTGCGGGAAGGCGTAGGCGGCACGGGGATTGTCGGCATGTTCACCA
>JANQHK010000085.1 GCA_028282685.1 Phycisphaeraceae bacterium | reverse complement strand
TCGTATGGCGTGTGTTTGATCCGCCCCAGGCCGAACGTCACGATCGCGCGGTTTTCATCGCGCAGCGGCACCACGTCCGCCACCGTGCCCAGCGCCGTCAACGCCAACAAATCCACCAGCAGCTTGCGAAAGGCCTGCCCCACCTTTTCCGAACCGCACCACCGGCGCGCGATCTGCCAGGCCAGCTTGTACGCCACCCCCGCCCCGCACAGTTCGCCAAACGGATACGGCTCGCCGATCGATGCGTCCACCTCGTGCAGGCGCGGGTGGACGATCGCATAAGCCGCAGGCAAACCGTCGACCGGCAGTTCGTGATGATCGGTGATGATCAGATCGACCCCGCACCGCTCGGCCGTGGCGGCCGGTTCATGCGCCGTCACGCCGCAATCCACCGTGACGATCAGCTCGGCTCCGCGGTTGGCCAGTTGCTCGATCGCCGCGCTGTTCAGCCCGTATCCCTCATCGATGCGATGGGGAATGTAACGCAACACCTTGGCGTTCGGCTCCGCGGCAAGCAGCGTGTGATACAGCACGGCCACGGCGGTGATGCCGTCCACATCGTAATCGCCGTACAGTGCGATCGTCTGTCCGTTGCGCAGCGCCTGCACCATGCGATCGGCCGCATGCTCCAAACCCGGCAAAGCGCACGGATCGTGCAGTTGATTGAGCGTGGGATGGACGAAGGCCTCGGCCTGCGGTGCATCGGCGACGCCGCGCTGCGCCAACACCTGCCCGACCACGGAATGGAATCGCAGGGATTGGGCCAGGGAATCGGCTTGCGGCTGAGGTGGGGCGACGTGCCAGTGCTGGTGCATCCCGCGGATCATGGAAGTATTTTAGAGACAAAACCAAAATGAACCACAAAGACACAGAGATGCGGAGAAGAATACACAGGATGCACAGGATTGGAATGGCTTTTTTCTGTTTAGGGAGCGCTTGACAGAAAGATTCACCGCCAAGGCGCCAAGAAGCGCAAAGGGCCGCAAAGACCGATTTTATGTTTCTTTCTCTGTGACCTTTGTGCTTCTGTGCCTCTACGATTCATTTTGCTGTTTCCTCTTATCCATTTCATCCGGTTAATCCTGTCAAATAGAATGGGCTCTGCGTCTCTGTGGTTATTCTTTTTCGTAATCCCCCCCCGCTGGCGAAACGTTTATTCATCGTCTTCTTCGTTGTCGAGCGGCGCTTGATCGTTCTTCATGATCTCGCGCATGACCACCGTGGCGAAACAACCGCGCGGCAGGTCGAACTTACATCGAATGTAAGCGCCGGCGTCATCCATGCCGCCGCTCAGTTCGGCGTTGCGGACAGGCATGCGCAGAGGACGGCGTTGCCCGTCGGCCTGGTATTCTCCGGTCGCCAGGTTCTCCTGCGTGACGCCGGCCTCCGCCAGCATTTGCTCTTCCATGGCGCCCACCTCTCCGCCGGCCAACAACATTTTCGCGCCCCACATCGGTCCGGTCGGCGAAATTGCCAGCGTATCGCAGCGCGGTTGCTCCGCGGCCGGATCCTCCACCGCGAAGCACGCCCGGTTCTCGTGCTTCATGGCGATGTCTCCCGTGCACAGCGTGCCCAGCGTGTTGCTTTGAACCCGCTGTTGCACGACCTGGTTGAAAATATGACTTTGGAACGCCGACAGAAGCAGGTTGCGCTGGGTGCGATCGATGCCGTTGATCGCCTCGATCGGCGCTGCACCACGGCTGAGCGGGCCGATGGCCTGGCGCTCGAAACGGTGCACGGTCGCCCAGGCCTTCAATGCCGCGGTGTAATCTCCCTGCTCGTACAGCCGCCGGGCGATTTTATTGCGATCGGACTCACCGTCGTCACGTTCGTTGCCCAGCATCTCATCCAGAAACTCCTGCCACTGCTCCAGCAGAAGGTATCGGCCCAGCATGTGGTTGTTGCGGCGGTAGCCGAAACGCTGCTCGCCCGCATAATTCGGTGCACCGATCTGAACCAGGTGATCCAGCACCGCCTTGGCGCGCACCGCATCGCTCGGCTCGACTTGCCGCACCGCGATGGCAAACCGGTTGCCCTTCAGATGTCCGCGGCGCAGCTTGTTGGTGTGAAGGTCGGCCCCGAGAATCTTGATCGCCTGGTCGTCGAACGATTCGGCCAGGGCCGGATCGGCGCCTTGGAGCGAAATCATCTGCCGGGTGATGGCGTGCTTGTCTTTCAGTCCGGCAAAGCCCACCGCCGTGTCCGAAACCTTGAAGTGCGCAGCCAGAAGACGCGTGGCGTCGGTGGTCAGTCGGCGGCGCTTCTCCACCCACAGATACAAATGCTCCCCTTCACCGCACGGCTCGTACAGCGGAATTTCCTCGACCAGGAAATCCTCCGGCCGGCGCTTGAGCTCACCGCCGATGCCCGGCATCGCGGCCGTCAGGTACGGTAATTGATCGACGTTGGTCAGATTCATCTATCTTCCGGCGGGGGGCTGCTCGCTCAAACCGTCGACCGTCAGCGTACCCCGGGTTCCGGTCGGCGGTGATGACATGGTAGAATGCCAAACCATGTCCGTCGAGTCCACCGCCAGATCGGCCGTGAGTGAGGAACTGCAATCGCTTCTCGATGATGCCGTGCAAAGGCGGGTATCCGATGTCCACCTCGAGCCGGATGCCGAGCAATTTCGACTGCGTCTGCGCATCGATGGCATGCTGATCGACGATCCTCCGCTCGCGCTCGAAGCCGGTCGCCGGATGGTCAACCGACTGATGGTGATGGCCGGACTGTTGACCTACCGCCGCGATATCCCGCAGGAAGGGCGGTTGTCGGTCATGATCGGCCAGCAACTGTTCGAGATGCGGCTGGCGATCATGCCCACGACCCACGGCCTGCGCGCCGCGCTGCGTCTGCCCGTCTCCGCCGAGGTTCCCGCCACGCTCGAGGCGCTGCACCTTCCCGCGCCGGCCGACGATCTGCTGCGCCGTTTCGCCGCCGCCGACCAGGGCATGTTGCTGGTCACCGGTCCCGCCGGATCGGGTAAGACCACCACCATCTACGCGCTGCTGGCCCACCTGGCCGACACGCAACCGCACCTAGGCATCGTTACGCTGGAAGACCCCGTCGAACGCGATCTGTCCGGCGTCACGCAGGTGCAGGTCAATCCGTTCGGCGAGTTGACCTATGCCCGCGCGCTGCGGTCGATCGTCCGCCAGGATCCCCAGGTGCTGATGATCGGCGAAGTGCGTGATGCGGAGACGGCCTCGATCGCCGTGCAGGCGGCCCTGTCCGGTCACCGCTTGATCAGCACGCTCCATGCTGGCGATCCCGCCGAGGCCGTGGCCCGCCTGATGGAAATGCGACTCGAACCCTACCAGATCACCAGCGCCTTGTTCGGTGTGATCAGCCAGCGGTTGCTGCGGCGACTCGATCCACAGGGCGGTTACGCCGGCCGCCTGCCCGTGGCCGAGGCGACGCGCGCCAACGGGCTGTTTCGCAAGGCGATCCTGGACCGCGCCGATGCCGCCGACCTGCGCGCCGCGTTGCACGATCAGCCGGATTATTGCACCATGACGGATGCGGCGAACGATTTGATCGAGCGCGGCCGGACCGATGCGGCCGAAGCCGCGCGCGTGCTTGGGGAATCCTTTTTATTGTGAGCGATGCCGAGACATCCAGCTCATCGCCCTCGACGGGTCCGACCCGGCCGTTTGCATACCGTGCGCAGACCAACGAAGGCGCGGTGCTCAGCGGCGTGATCGAAGCGGTCGACGGCGATGCGGCGCGCTGGCAACTGCAAGCGATTGGATTGCGCCTGATCGAATTGGAGCAGGCCGAGGGCAAACCGTCGCGCGGCAAACCCGTGCGCGGCGACGACTTCGTCGCTTTCAACCAGCAACTGGCGCAACTGGTCAAGGCCGGTCTGCCCGTGGAGCGCGGTCTGCGGCTGATGGCGAGCGAGGTGCGGGGGCGCATGGCCGGCACCCTGCGGCAGGTCGCCGACGACATGGCCGCCGGTAAATCCCTCGCCGAGGCCTTCGATGCCCAGCGCGGCCGTTTCCCCCCCGGTTACGCACGACTGGTCGAAGCCGGCGTGAAAAGCGGAAACCTCGCCGATGTCCTGGCCAATCTCTCCCGCCATCTCGAACTGACCGGCCGCATGCGCAGCGCGCTGGGGCGGACGCTGGCCTACCCGATCGTCATGGTCATCGCGCTGCTGGGTGTGCTCTGGTTCATGGACGCGGCGGTGCTGCCGGCGTTCCGGGGGCTGGTGGGGGAGACATTCCACAGACATCCAATAGGAGGATACTTCGATTTCTCGACGGACCAATGGATGGTCTCCGAGCCGGGTTGGTCGGTGCTGACGCTGTTGTTGTTCTGGTCTGCCGCGGCGGCGCCCTGGGTGCTGGGATTGATTTTTGTGGGCGGGACGGTTCTCGCTGTCGCATGGGGCAACCTGCAACGGCGCGGCGCCGATCATTTCTGGATCGAACGTCTGCTCGGTGGGTTGCCGTTGCTCGGTCCGGTGTTGCGATACGACGGGCTGGCGCGCTGGTGCGATGGCATGCGCATCGCCGTTCAGGCCGGACTCGATCTTCCCGCCTCGATCGAACTGGCCGGGGATGTGGCCGGCTCCCCGACTCTGCGCGCCGATGGTGATACGCTGATCGACACCCTGCGGGAAGGCAGGACGCTTTGCGAAGCGTCGTATCTGCGCCGCGTCTCACCGTCCGCCACGATGGCGTTGGACCTGGGCGCATCGCGCGGCGACCTGCCGCAGACCCTGACCACGCTCAGCGAACTTTACGAACAACAGGCCCGCCACCGCATCGATGTCGCCGCCGCCGTTCTCCAGCCGGTGCTGATCGTCATTCTCGGTGTTTTTGTGGCCATCATGATCGGCGGACTTTACTCGGTGTTGGTGCGTTTGATTAACGCGTTCATGTAGTAAAGGCCCGGCAGCGCCGGGTGTGTATGCATATGATTGTTGTGCCCATCAATCTTCTCGTATTCATTTTCATTGTGTGGGCGGTCACGTGGCCTGCCGTGTTATCGGTAATCCGCCGCCGCCGTGCCGCCTCGGTGCTCGAACATCTCGATCACGCCGTCCGCTTGGACCTGCCCTTAGCTGAAGCGATGCGCGCCGCGGTGCCGTTTCAACCGAATGGATTACAAGTGCGCTTGTGTGCCTTGGTTGTCGAACTGGAATACGGAACCGGTCTGGCCGAAGCCCTGCGTCGCGCCGTGCCGGAGCTCGGCTCGCGCGCGCTGGGCATGCTCACCACAGCCGAGCGACTCGGCCGACTGCCTGCGACGTTACGACGATTGACCCGCCCCCGGCGAGTCGCCGATCAAAATGCGAAAACCGAAATGCAGTTTGCCCGGACTTACGGGTTCACTCTGTTGCTTCTCATTGTCGCCCTGTTCGGAGGCCTCTTCTTCTTTATTTTGCCCGCCTTTTGGAAAATTTTTGAAGATTTTGGGACGAAGCTGCCGCGCTCAACCACGATTCTGTATGAATTGCATGACGGGTATGCAGGTCTGGTGGTCGTGCTGCTGTCCATGCTGGCTGTTGTGGTGTTGACTTTTTACATCATCAAACTGCTTCCGTGGCAGCCGCGCGTGCAGTGGTTGCGTGATCTGATTGGTTGGAGCGTCTGGCCGGTGCCGGGCCTGCGGCAGGCGATGCGCGATCGCGCGCTAGCCGATGTCTTTTTCACGCTGCGCGAAGCGACGGCCGCCGGCGCGGCGCTGCATCAGGCGGTTGGCGAGGCGGCGCTGCTGCCAATCCACCCCGCCATGCGCCGTCGCGTCAAACGCTGGGCGGCGCTGCTCATGAACGGCCACGCCGCCGGTGCTTCCGCCGAGCGAGTCGGCCTGCCTTCCATGGCGTACGGTACGATCGCCACCGCCGAGCGCACGGGCGATCTGTCCGGCGCTTTGGCCTTCCTGCAACATCATTACGACAGCCGATTCCACCGTTTCGAGCAGTTCCTCCGCGCTGCGCTGGGGCCGATGATGGTGATCGTGCTGGGAGGTTTGGTGGGATTGGTGGTATATGCCCTGTTCGCGCCCATCCCCGCGCTCGTTCAGTCCGTGGCCGACACGACGGGATTGGGAGGTGGTTTGTGATGCGCAGGCGACGAGGTTTTCTGCTGATCGATGCCGTGACCGCGCTGGTCGTGGTCGGCATCCTGGGCGTGGCCCTGGCCATGACGTTGCACCATCACCACCGTGCCGAACGCGCCCTGTCCGACGGCCGCACCGCGCTGCGACTGGCCGAGCGCGCGCTGGTCATGATGCAGTACGAACAGACTCGTCCCCGCTCCACCGAGCAGACGATAATCTCCGTCCGCCCGATCCCCGATGCCCCGGCCGTGGAGGACGATGTGTGGGTGACCGTTACCGTGGAATACGCCGACCGCCGCGCCGAGGTGATCGGCCTGGCGCCGATCGACGTGATGCTGCAACGATGAAACACGCCACCGAACATCCCGCTGTGCCATCCCACCGCTGCGGCGGGTGGTCGCTGGTGCAGGTTCTGGCGACGTTGACTCTGCTCGCGGCGTTCAGTCTGGTTTGGACGCGGCTGTTTCTGGCCATCCGGCAGACCGATCGTTACGCGCACGAAGCGCGCAACAATCTCGCGGTTATCGATCCCCTGGTCGAGCAACTCCGCACCGATGTCTGGAGCGCATACGCGATCGCGCTGGGTAACGAGCGCACCGTGGTGCTGCGCCTGCCCGACAACATCAGCATCTCCTGGCAACTGGATCGTCACGGCGGAGCCGAGCGCATCGAGTCGCGCGGTATGAGGGAACTGGGCGCGCAGCGCTGGGCCGATCTGCCCGAGGGCTTGAGCTTCGCGGCCGACGGACCCTGGCTGATGATTATCGAGCCGCGCCGGGCCGATCAATCGGGCCGATCGGTTCCCTTGCTCAGTCAGTTGATGCTGATTCGGAGGTCTGCGCCATGAGCGATGGCATGCGACGGGCTCACGGAATGGCGCTGGTGTTGGCGCTGCTTCTGGTCATGGTTTTCGCGGCCATGAGCGTGGCGCTGACCGTGCTGACCACCCACCAGGCCGACCGCACGCGCGGCGCGCGCGATGCGGCGCAACTGCGATCGATGCTGGTTGTGGGGCAACGGGCGGCCGATCGTTTTATGCCGTTGTGGCGCGTGGAGGATCACGACAAGCGCATCGTGATCGAACTGCCGGCACCGCTGCAGCAGCACGGCGGCAAGCTCACGATGACCGTGACCGACCGGGCCGGCGGCATCCAGCGCCAGGTGAGCATCCGGGCCGATTTCCGCGGACGATCCGCCGTCCAGCAGATTCTGTACGGCTTGGCCGATCGGCGCTGGACGGTCCTGCGGGCTGATTTCGGCGAGTCTTCGGAAAAACTCTGAACGCGCGTGACTTTCAGGCGTCTATACCCGGTCATAGAATCGCATGTCCATCCTGCGCAGAAAGGAATCCAAAATGAACGCACGCTGGCTCACCTCGTTATTGGTTCTGGCTCTCTTCATCGCACCCCTTCGTGCCGAGCCCGGCGGCAAGGACCTGCCCGTCGATCGGATCGTCCTGTTCAGCTCCGGCGTGGGGTACTTCCAACACGAGGGCAAGGTCTCCGATACCGAGCAGGTGGAATTGCTCTTCAAGGAACGGCAGATCAACGATGTGCTCAAGTCGCTGGTCGTGCAGGACCTGGACGGCGGAACCGTCAGCACCGTTGTTTACCCCTCGCAGGAGCCGATCGAACGCCTGCTCAAAAGCTTCGGGGTCGACATATCGAGCAATCCCTCTCTGGCGCAATTGCTGAACCAGTTGCGCGGCGCTTCGGTGAAGGTGACGCTGTCCGGCAACGATCAGGCCGAAGGCACCGTGCTCGGCATCGAAACGCGCGAGAAACCGGCCGGCGATGAAAACACCATCAAGGCCCCCGTGCTCAACCTCGTCGGCAGCTCGGGCCTGCGCTCCATTTGGGTCGATGAGATCCGCCTGCTGCGACTGGAGGATACCAAGCTGCAGGGCGAATTGAATAAGGCCCTGGCCGCGCTGGCCGGCGCGCGCGACACCGATCGCAAGCCCGTCGTGCTGGACTTCCAGGGCAAGGGCGACCGCCGCGTGCGGCTGGGGTACGTTGTCGAAACGCCCGTCTGGAAGACCAGCTACCGTCTCGTACTTCCCGGGAAGAAGAACGACAAGCCGTTTTTGCAGGGCTGGGCGATCGTCGAAAACCAGACCGACCACGACTGGCAGAACGTGACGCTTTCGCTGGTGAGCGGTCGGCCGATCTCTTTTGTTCAGAATCTTTACAGCCCGATTTACATTCCCCGCCCGGTGCACGAGCCCCGGCGCTACGCCTCGCTTCGTCCGCAGGAATACCAGGATGGACTGACTCGAAAAACCGCATTGGCCCGGTCGAAAGAAAGGGCCGATGGTCGGTTCAAGATGGACAAGGCCTTGGGGTTGCCCTCGGCAGCGGCTACCGCGCCGGCGAAGATAATGGCATCGGACGAACAAGCGGGTGATTTGTCCCTGTCTCCCGGTCGTGGCGGCGGCGTCTCCTCCGTGGCCCAGGCGGCGCAACTCGGTGAAAACTTCCACTATGCCGTGCCCGATGTCACCTTGCCGCGCCGGCGCTCGGCGATGCTGCCGATCGTCACCGATCCGATCTCCGCCCGGCGCGTCAGCATCTACAACCGGTCGGTCCTGGCCGGGCATCCGCTGCGCGGCGCGCGGCTGACGAACAACACCGGCAAGCACCTGCTGGCCGGGCCGATCACCATCTTCGATGCCGGGGCCTACGCCGGCGACGCCAGCATCGGCGATCTCGGCCCGAACGATGAACGGCTGATCAGCTACGCGGTCGATCTCGACGTGATCGTCAACACCGCCGACAAGGACCAATCGTCCAGTCTGCTGGCGGGCAAGATCGAGCGCGGCGTGCTGCGCCTTCAACACCAACACATCCGCACCCGCAATTACGAAATCAAGAACCAGGCCGACAAGGACCGCCGGCTTGTCGTGGAAGCGCATCGCCTGCATGGCTGGGAGCTGGTCGATTCTCCCGAACCGGTCGAAAAGACGGATCGGCTCTACCGCTTCGAGCAGGAAGTGAAAGCGGGCAAGCAAATGGAACTGGTCATCCGGCAGCAGCGCGTGGCGTGGGAGGCGATCGCCCTGCTCAATACAAACGAAAGTCGGTTGCTCTACTACGCCCGTAACACGAAGATCGATTCCGATGTCCGCAAGGCGCTGCAGAAGGCGGCCGATCTGCGACGCGCCATCGCCGGGCTCGAACGTCAGATCAACGAAACCAACCAGGAAATTCAGACGATCACCCGGGAACAGAAGCGGCTGCGCGAGAACATGCGCACCGTCGATCGCAACTCCAAGTACTACAACCGCCTGCTCAACAAACTCGACGACCAGGAAACGACCATCGAATCGCGGCGCGAGCAGATCGAATCCCTGACCGAAGCGCGGGACGCCAAGCGCAAGGAATTCGAGGATTACCTGAAAAACCTGAACGTGGACTGATCAGAACGCGGTGTGGATTCGTCCGGCGAAAAACCGCGTACGCGGCGATCTTTGATCGCCCGCTAAACGTGTTATTGACATGACAGGCGGTTGTTTAGAGCATCTTGCGTCATTCATGCCGGGCTTGTACGAGCCGCGCCGGTGAGGAAGCGGTCCGCACAACGCCCGAACCCGGCGGGGCAGGTGCGGTCATT
>JANQHK010000081.1 GCA_028282685.1 Phycisphaeraceae bacterium | reverse complement strand
AATGACCGCACCTGCCCCGCCGGGTTCGGGCGTTGTGCGGACCGCTTCCTCACGGGCGCGGCTCGTACAAGCCCGGCATGAATGACGCAAGATGCTCTATTTTCATTCTTTTCGCGCGCGGCCTTGGTCTCCTCCCAATCCAACCTGATCCAGTCGATCACAAGAACTACAGCGGCCACCGCAACAATCAAAAAGCCAAGTGGGGCTACGGCTTGCTCAGTGAGCAGAATAGAGCCGGCCAGAAAGATCAATGCCAAGGCAATGATTTTTGTTTGCCGATTGGTCATTTTGATTCCCCATAAATTGACCTTGAACGGGTTGGTCGTATCGGCACGTGCAAACCATCGCAATAACAGCGGCTACACAGATACATCAAGCACGGCCTGGCAAAAGTCGCGTATTTTCGCGATGTCTTTCACGCCGCGCTGCGACTCCACCCCGGAGGAAACATCCACCAGCGCCGGGCGCACGATACGGATCGCCTCGGCTATGTTGTCGGGTGTTAAACCCCCGGCCAGAGCGATCGGCACCGTCAGATTCATCTGGTCGAGCATGGCGCGCAATGCCGACCAGTCAAACGCTTTTCCCGTCCCCCCGCCGACTTTCGTCGGATCCGGCGTGTCGACCAGCACCGCCACGAGGTTGGGCATCGTCCGGCTCTGCTCGTCCCACATCGGCAGCTGGTCCTGCAGGATAAAATTGTCATACGGTAACGGCTTGATAATGCGCACCGGAGCCAACCGTTGCAGGCGGGACAACGGCACCGGGCCGTACGGTTGAAGCACATCCACAAAATCCGGCGGGGTGAAATCGCGCCCGATATTCTTGTACAGCGCCACCACCGCGGCGCGACCGGCGACGGCCCCGGCCACGGCGCGGGCTTGGGATTCATCAACCCAACGCGGTGAGCCGGGCACGAACACCGTACCGATATAGTCGGCCCCGGCTTCGACGGCCGCTTCGGCTGCCTCCGCCGTGCGGATACCACAAATCTTGATGGCCGTGCGCGGGGACATGCCTATCAGTGTAGCAGGAACGCCGAGCCGACAGGGGCATGCCCTGCTTATCAGGCCGATTCGAGTTGCGAAAGAATCTCGCGCGCCATCTGCTTCTGCGATTCGTCGTCGAGCTTCTCCAGGGCGGCTTTGAGCAGTTCCGCCGCACGCTCGGGACGGTTCAGATACCGCGCGTAGATCAAACCGAGGATCATCTCCACCTGGCTGCGGTATTCATCCGTCTTGTAGAGGCGCATGAAACCCTCGTAGGCGTGGGCGGCCAGCTCACGACGCTCGTGCTGCATGGCATAGTTGGCCAGGTCCAATTGGGCCTGGCGCGCCAGCACCGCCTGCGGGTCCACCGTAGCCAGTTTCTCAAAATCATCCATCGCGTATTCTTGACGGCCCGCGGCGAGATGACCGGCGATACTCGAACGCAACTGCGCCGTCTCCTCATCACGCGGGTTGGGCTGATCGGAGGCCGCAATCACTTTTTCCACCTGGCTGCGCCACGGCGCAGCGCCGCGGCGCGTGGCGGAGCGAAACTGTCGGCGGCGGTTCCACCGATCGGCCAGCGCCAGGAAATCAAACGGCTCGCGCGGCAACAGGCGCGTCCACAGCAATCCCATGCCGACGGCAAAGCCGAACACGTTGCCGCTGATGTGAGCCAGGTACGCCACGCCGCCGGCGCCGGCGAACGAGTTGAACACGTCCAGGGCAAACGAGAAGAGGATCAGGTACATGCTGGGCACTTCAAACGAGCCGATGAAGTAGAACCAGTAGACCATGGTGACGTTGGACAGGGGAAACAACGCCAGGTACGCCCCGGTCACTGCGCTGACGGACCCGCTGGCGCCAATGACGGATGCGTCGGAAGTCATGACGTGCCCCAACCCCGCGATCACGCCCCCCGCGAGGTAAAAACCCAGGTATCCGATCGGACCCAGCCGGTCTTCCAGCGAATTGCCGAACACAAACAGGAAAAGCATGTTGAAGATCAAGTGTTCCCAGCCGGCATGCAGAAACTGGTAGGTAAAAAACTGATACCCGTGGTGCATGTTGGAGGTGTGGCTGTAAAGGAAGTACCGAAGGACCGGAAACTGCTCTACCAATTGTTCCGCTGGTATGAACTGAAACTGCGGGTGACTCATCGCCGCGATCTGCTTCATCGTCATCACAAACACCACCACGTTCACCGCGATCAGCACGTAGTTCACCCACGGCGTGTGCTTCATGCGGCGATCGGTGCGAATCGGGAAAATCATGCGGTGTGGCCCGTGACTATTGAAACAGAGCATAACGGCGCAACACGGGCCCGACAATCATCGACGTATCACAGAATTCCGCTCGCTCGCCTCCTACAATCCCTCGTTCTTTGATTTCTCGCAAGGAGTACGACATGAGTCTCACCCCTTCCACCATGCTGGCGCTGGGCACCCCCGCCCCCGATTTTTCCCTTCCGGATACCGGCTTGAACATCGTCAACCGGACGGATTATCGGGGCAAACCGCTGCTGGTGGCGTTCATGTGCAATCACTGCCCGTACGTCAAGCACTTGGCCGATGCTCTGGTGGCTTTTTCGCGTGAGTATGAACAGAAAGGATTGGCCACCGTGGCCATCAACGCCAACGACATCGAGCGCTACCCGGACGATGCGCCGAAGAAAATGGCTGAGGAAGTCGATCGACGCGGTTACGCCTTTGCGTACCTGTTTGACGAAACGCAAGACGTGGCCAAGGCCTACACGGCCGCCTGCACACCGGACTTTTTTCTCTTTGATGCCGAACACAAATTGGCATACCGCGGCCAGTTTGATGACACGCGCCCAGCGCGGATTGCTTCGGGGGTATACGATTCATCGGCCGCCAGGCCGACGGGGGCCGCTCTGCGCGCCGCGGCCGATGCCGTCCTGTCGGGCCGGCCGGCCCCCGCCGACCAGAAGCCCTCAATGGGCTGCAATATCAAATGGAAGCCGGGCAATGAGCCGACGTATTTCGAGAACTGATGTAAAAATAGGTAATCGGCCGCCTCAGAAATATCCTGCAAGAACTGCCCTAGGTTCGTCGTCCTATAGAAAAAGGTTAGAATGCAGGTTTATTCTGCCGCGCGGTTTCTTCCATGACTCGATGCGTCTGCATTTCAATGGTCTTGACGATGGCGATGGTGTTCCTCGCCGGCTGTCGCAGCGCGTCGGAGCATCGCGCCGAGGCCGATGAAGTCGCATACGACATCGTCCGCGAAGGTCAGCAGGCCGCCCTGGGCCGAACCGAGCCATTCACCATCGAAACCCCCGCCCAGACCCTCCGCCAGCGCCTGTTGCGCGGGCAGGGCCTGCCCATCGCCGATCCGGTTTCGCTGGGCACGCAATATCTGGAGCCGCTGGATCACTGGCCCAAAGACGATTACCTGCAACGCGAACGGTCAACATCGGCCGAATCGACCGAGCCGATTTCCGAGCGCATCGTCATCACGATCGATGAAGCCCTGCAAATCGCCGCTGGAAACAGTTTTGAATACCAGGATGCGAAGGAATCGGTCTACCAGGCCGCCCTGTCGCTGGACCTGCAGCGCGATGCGTTCCGCAGCACGCTGGCCGGCGTCATCGATGACATGTTCGACTACGACGCCGGAGAGGGAACCTCCAGCAACACCGGCTCCGGATCGTTCAGCGTCAATCGTCGATTTGAAAACGGCCTGACGATCGCCGGTTCGATCGTCGTGGATCTGGTGACGCTGCTGACCGGAGATCGCGACAGCACGCTGGGCGTCGCCGCGGACCTGAGCGCGACACTGCCGCTGCTGGCCGGATCGGGAAAACACATCGTTCGCGAACCGCTTACGCAAGCCGAGCGCGATGTGCTTTACGCCCTGTGGGGATTCGAGCGCTTCAAGCGTCAGTTTGCCGTGCGTGTGGCCAGCGGTTACCTGTCGGTGCTGCGGCAGGCCGACAGCGTGGAAAATGCGCGCCGCAACTACGAAAGTCTCGAGCAGTTCATCGATGAGACGGACATGCTCGCCAGGGCCGGAAAGCAGCGGCGCATCGACGTCGATGAAGCCAGCCAGGACCTGCTGACTGCACGGGATAACTACAACTCCGCGCAGCAGTCATTCGAACAAACCCTGGACAGTTTCAAGATCACGATCGGCTTACCCGTCGATGCGAACATCGCATTGGACCCGGCGGAACTGACCCGTCTGTCCGCCAAGGCCGGGGAAGCGCTGCAAATTCAAAAGCCCCCCGCCGACGTCCCGCCCCCATCGGCGCAGGAAGCCAGCGAGGAGGAAACTTCGACCGCCGAGCGCCTTCCGCAATCCCTTCCCGGCCGGTTGGAGATCGAATCCCGCCGCGCCATTGAACTGGCCCTCAACAATCGGCTGGACATGCGGACCCGTATCCACCGTGTGGTTGATGCCCAGCGCGCGGTGGTCATCGCCGGCGATGCACTTCGGCCCGGATTGGGACTGACCGTCACCGGCGCTTCGTCCGATTCGCGGGACATCGAACAAACCTCAAGCAACATTCTGGCTACGTTGGCGCGGGAATCGAATTACTCGGTGAGTCTGAGTCTGGACCTGCCCTGGGAAAAAACCGCCGAGCGCAACGCCTACCGCAACAGTCTGATCTCCCTCGAACAGACCGTGAGGAGCGTCCAGACCCTCGAGGATACAATCAAGCAGAGCGTGCGTGATGACCTGCGCACGTTGGAACAGACGCGCAACAGTTACGTGATCCAAACGGTTGCCGTGCAAATCGCCGAACAGCGCATCGACTCGGCCAAGCTGCATTCCGATGCCGGTCGAGGCCAGCCCCGCGATCGGTTGTTCGCCGAGAACGCGCTGCTCGATGCGAAGAACGCTTTGACGAACGCCCTGGTCAATTATCGCATCGCCGAATTGAACCTGCAGGTCGACATGGGCGTGCTACAAGTCAACGAAAAAGGAATCTGGCGTGAGTTCACACCCGAATAATCTCCAACACCGACAGCCAAGAGCTGCCGTCCTCACCTCTACGGCTTTGTGGTTGTCCCTGGGCGGCGCGGCCCTGGTGGTTGCCTCGTTGGCATTTTATCTGCTGGGCAACGAGAACGATCCGGCCTCGAACAAAGCCACCGCGGTCGCTCGGCGGGGCTCGATGACGATCAGCATCGTCGAGTCCGGCACGATCCAGGCGAGAAATCCGGTCACGGTCCGCTCCGCCATCGCCGGTCGAGTCGCGATCATTGAACTCATTGAAGAAGGTTCCATCATCAAGGAAGAAGATGTCGTGCTACCGGATGTCCAATACACCGAAGAAGAGTTGGCGCAGAAGACGCCCATCGTCGTTCTCGACAGTTCTCAGCTGGAAGATGCGGAAGTGCAACAGGACATCTCCGTGCAGAACGCCCATGCCGCCTTGATTCAGGCCCAGGCCTCCCTGGAAGTAACCATCAACCAGGCCGAATCCGACAAGGAAGAAGCGGAGTTAAAACTCGAACTGGCCAAACTGGACCTGGAGAAATACGCAGCGGAAGACGCCGGTGAATACGCCAACGCACTGAACGACGCCGAGACGGCCATTACCGTGGCCAAGAAGGAACTGGAGCAGGCCAGCGATACGTTGGGCTGGTCGGAGAAACTGGCGGCCAAGGGATACATCACGAAAAACGAACTGCGTGCCGACAAACTCAGTTACGACAAAAGCGTCATCGCGCTAAAGAAAGCAGAGAACAGTCTCAAACTGCTGCAAAAATACACCCACAATCGCACCATGAAGGAGTTGAAGAACGGTGTCACGCAGGCCGAGCGTGCGCTGGTGCGAACCCGCACGAAGGCCGAGGCCGATGTCGTCCAAGCCAGAGCCACACTGCGCGCCAGCCAGCGTGAATACGATGAACTGAAGAAGAAGTACGAGTTCACCGTTTCCCAGAAGGACAAGTGCAAGATTTACGCTCCGCGCACCGGGCGCGTGGTTTATGCCGATGCCGACAGCGGCAGCCGCTGGCACAGCGACGAACCCCTAACCGAGGGATCGGAAGTCTACGAACGCCAGGCCCTGGTCCACATCAGCGATGACAAGGAAATGAAGGCGACCGTGAAGATCCACGAGTCGATGCGAACACGCGTCCGGGTGGATATGCCGGTCCAGATCCAGTCAGTGGAGTTTCCCGGCGTCGTATTCACCGGCAAGGTCGCTGAGATCGCCGATTCACCCGATCAACAGTCCCGGTGGAGCAACCGCGATCTGCGCGTCTATCGCACGGAAATCCATATCGATCCGTCCAACGTCAAACTGCGAAGCGGCATGAGTTGCCGAGCGGAAATTCTGGTCGCTGTCCTGGAAGACGCCCTCAGCGTGCCCCTGCAATCGCTGGTGCGGCTGGATGGCCAACCGCATGTGTACGTGATCGGGTCCAACGGAAAAGAAACCGCTCTGGCCGTCGAAGTGGGACTGGATAACAACCGCCGTGTCCATGTCCGCAGCGGACTGAAGGAAGGCGAGCGTGTGTTGCTCAATCCGCCGCTGCCGCCCGATGCCATCGGCCAGCCGCCGCGCGGCAATGTGCCCGAACTGCCTGCGACGCAAGCAAAGCCGAAGGAGCAGGCAGACAATCCCTTGGGCAACCTGGATCGTGAAAAAATCATGCAAATGACTGCCGAACAACGCCGCAAGTTGTTCGAGCAGCACACAAAAAACATGACTCCCGAACAGCGCAAGGTCCTCCTCGAGCGTATACAACGTGGTCGCAACCAACACCCCAACAACAGCCAAAGCTCCGGCCGGTAACGATCGGCCCTTGATCAGTCTGGACGATGTCCATCGCACCTACGTCATGGGCACGGAACTGGTGCGCGCGCTGGACGGCGTAACGATCGATATTCATGCCGGTCAGTTCTGGGCCATCATGGGCCCCAGCGGTTCGGGCAAATCCACCATGCTGAATCTTCTGGGCTGTCTGGACCGTCCCACACGCGGCCGATATCTGATTGCCGATGAAGAGGTGGGCGGCCTGGACGACGATGCGTTGTCAAACATCCGCCTCCGTCGTATCGGCTTCATCTTTCAAAGCTTCAACCTGATTCCGCAGTTGACCGTGCGCGAAAACATCGCCCTGCCGCTGTATTACCTGGGCTGGGATCATGCGGCATCGGAAAAGCGCGCCGAAGAACTGGCCGATCGCGTCGGACTGGCCGATCGTCTGAACCACCGGCCTGCGGAATTGAGCGGAGGCCAGCAGCAGCGCGTCGCCGTGGCACGCTCGTTGGCCAACGACCCGACCATCCTGCTCGCCGATGAACCCACCGGCAACCTCGACACCAGCACGGGCCACCAGATTCTGGATTTGCTGTCCGAACTCAACCAACAGGACCGAACCATCGTGATGGTCACGCACGAACCCGATGTCGCGGACATCACTTCGCACCGCCTTCACATGCTCGACGGGAAGATCGATCGCATCGAGACCGCTGCATCATGAAACAATCGCGACTCATCCGAAACATCAAGCTGGGCATCAAGACGCTCCTGCTGCACAAGCTGCGCAGTCTGCTGACGATGCTCGGGGTGATGTTCGGCGTGGCCAGCGTGATTGCCATGCTGGCCATCGGCGAGGGCTCCAAGCAGCAGGCCCTGGCGGAGATCGATAAACTCGGCGCCACCAACGTACTTATTCATTCGGTCAAACCCACCTCGGCGGAGCAGGCCTCCACCACGCGCACCAATTACATGGCCATGTACGGCCTGCTCTACGAGGATGCAGAACGGTTACGCCAACTGCCCTCGGTGAAGAAACTCGCTCAATACCGCCAGTACAAGCAGCAGGGTTGGCACCAGGGTCGGAACATGGACCTGCGCATGGTTGGCGTCACTCCCGAATGGTTTTCCCTGGTGGAGCGCCCCTTGCTGGGCGGACGGACGCTCAACGCCGGCGACATCGCCGGGCATCGCATGGTTTGCGTGATGACCCGCCACACCGCGCGCGGCGACATGACCGCTGACGAAGACGTCCGCAGTGGCCTGCTCATCGGCACGGAAGTGATCGGCCAGAGCATTCTCGTCAAGGGCAATTATTTTGAAGTCGTCGGTGTGGTGGAGGCGGAATCCGCCAACGTCGGCACCATGGCCACGCCAGATAACAAGATCGACGTCTACATACCTCTGAACGTCCACCGCAAACGTTTCGGCGAATCGCTGTTCGAGCGCACCAGCGGTTCTCGCAACTGGGAAAAGGTGGAATTGCACGGCATCGTCGCCGAGATCCGGAGCAAGGAACTGGTGGAATCGACCGCCGAAGCGATTCGCTCGATGCTCAGTCGATTCCACAAGAACCCCGATTACCGTGTCGATGTGCCGTTGAGACTGCTGCGCCAGGCCGAAGCCGAGCAGCGCCGGTGGAACATCGTCCTCGGTTCGGTGGCGGGTATCTCGCTGTTGGTCGGCGGCATCGGCATCATGAACATCATGCTCGCCTCCGTGACTGAACGGACACGCGAAATCGGCATCCGCCGCGCCATCGGCGCACGCAAACGTCAGATCATCATGCAGTTCCTGATTGAAACCGTGGTGCTCTCGGTCACCGGCGGCTTGATCGGCCTGGCGTTGGGGCCCACCATTGCCGGCTTCGTCAGCGCCTACGCCGATATGACGACCATCGTCCCGATGTACTCGATCGTTCTGTCGTTCGGCATCAGTGTGATCGTCGGACTGGTCTTCGGCACGTATCCGGCCGTCAAGGCAGCCAACCTCGATCCCATCGAAGCCCTGCGGCATGAATAAAGTTGACCGGCGGTATAACCGATGTTATACTCCTGGTATGAAAACCGCGATTTCCATCTCTGATACCCTGTTTGAACGGGCCGAACGCTTCGCCCGACAACGTGGCTTGTCGCGCAGCCAGTTGTATGCCACCGCCTTGCAACGCTACATAGACAACTGGTCCGGCGATCAAGTGACACAGCAAATCAACGAAGTCTGTAGCGACGTAGATACCACCCTCTCCCAAGAGTCGGCCTCCGCATCACGTCGCACGTTGCGAAAGGCGCAATGGTGAGCATTCGGCGGGGCGAAATTTGGTGGGCTGATCTTGGCGATCCGCACGATTCCGAACCGGCTCACCGTCGGCCCGTACTGGTGGTTCAGAATGACGCCTTCAACCGCAGCAATCTCGCCACCGTCATCGTCCTGGCACTGACTAGCAACCTGCGCCTGGCCGACCTGCCGGGCAACGTGCCTTTAACGAAAAAACAGAGCGGTCTGAAAAAAGACTCCGTCATCAACATCACCCAAGTCACCACGATCGATAAGACTTGGCTCGACACCAAGGTCGGCAAACTGCCCAAATCCATCATGGAGCAAGTCAATACTGGCCTAGCGCTGGTGTTGGAGATGGTTGAATAAGTGAAGCTGGGATGCTATCGGTCGGGAGCACAGCGACCGGCCAATGCTTTCACAAACCTCCAACTCACTGGTCTGCCTACGGCCGACCGACGCCACCCGCCTCGACCCCATCCGAAGCCCTGCGGCATGAATAAAACGGATCGGCGTGTTACGGGTACCGCAGCGCCAGGACCCACTTCTCCCAGTCCTGTTTGAACTGATCCCAGTCTTTCACATTCAGCATTTCGCCGAGCGTTTTATAGCCCGTCGGATCGTTCGCTGCATTTTTCACAAATGCGTGATAGTACTTGCGCAACAGCCCCCTCTGTTGCAGATAATAGCAGAGGTAGCGGGCCTGGGCGTAGTTGGTGCCCGGATCCTGCCGGTAGAACTGGTGCGTGGTGGTGTGGGTCAGCGTTTTGAATGACGGGACGGACCTGGCGCGAATTGCATTCTGCAGACCTGCCAGTCGCCAGTTGGTGCGCCCAACGATGCGCCCGGAGCGATCTTCTCCGCACTGCTCGTAGAGCGAGCCGAGCCCTTCGTTGAACCACGCGGGGCATTGCGGGAAGTTGGCCTCTACGAAAGGATGGACAATCTCATGCACCAGCGTCCCCCCGCCGGTGGCGATGTTCATGATCAGCGCGCCTTGCGAATCCGAATAAAAACCGAAGGGCGTGTGCGGCGTGATTCCGAACATCCGCCGGCAATGTTTTTCATAGCTGGCCTTGTCCTTGAACAGGTAAATGTCGAGGATGCGCTCGGGATCCTTTGCGAAATAGGCCTGTTTGAGCCGCCTCACCGCCCATTCCACCGTGCGCTGCGCTCTGGCCTTCACCGTCTCCAACGGTTCATCGCCGATCACCACAAAGGGCTTGCTGATGACGATCGAAAATCCATTGGGCAATTTCTTCTTCAGCGCGTGCACATGCTGGGCGTAATCGGCATCACTGTGGGGGGCGTTGGATCCGGACAGTGATTGGATCTGATCCGTCGCCCGCATCGAGAACATCACCACCGTCCAGCGGTCCTTGCGGTATTTCAAAGGCCAGAGCTTGAGAAAATCAGATCGGCTCATGCGGCGGTCTTTTCCGTTCGCCGCGGCCGGCTCGTGGTAAATGACCTCGTCCTTGGCGGTATCGTAACCGGTGATCAGACGGAAGTGTTCCGTGGCGCCGGACGAAAATCCGTAACGCATGCAGACGATCGACGGATACCCGGCCCGCAACTCCGCGTGCACCCGTGAAAATAAGCGATCCAATTGCTTTCGCCCTTGGGGATCGGAAGAACCGATCTTCACGTAAAACCAGACGGGACCCGGCGAGAAGCCGAGGTGTTCGACCGCTTCGCGCAGTTCACGCGCCCAGCAGCCCCGACCCAGCGCGGGATCGAGATTCGCAGCGTTGAACACATCATTCTGGTTGATTGAAATCCCCAACTTGTCGCAATACATGGCAACACACGCCTCGCCACAGAAATCGGGTTTCTGCTGGATGTGGGGGATACCGGAAATGTGAACGCCTTGCATTGGCGGCACTTCCGCCAACGCCACTCCCGTCACCAGCCACATCATGACCAAGGCGGTACCCGGGCGCATCCAACGCATGGACCATACTCCTACTTCGGCCGTCCCAATTATGTGACGCTCAAGGGCGGTAAGAGTTCGGAAAATCTCACAGACTTTTTTCCATACCACGCAGAACGTTCACCGGCGTGCCAACCTTGGCGCCAAGTCGTGCCGCGGCACTGCCCCGATTGACTGAGATTTCCAACCGCCCGGTGCTGCCGATGACCGCCAGCAACTCGCCCGGCTCGGCCTGGGCATACGATCGGCCGAGCCGCTCGATTTTACGCCCGGCGATCTCGACCGCCGCCAGCATCGGCAACCGCTCACCCCGCAGATCGGTCACGAGGTTTCCGAAGCGATCGATGTGGATCACGTGTCCGCTCAGCGACCCGTCCTCGCGCTGCTCAACGGAAGGCAGTTCAAGACGGACCCAATCGTCGATGGTCGGCCCGAGTTCGCTCAGCTCAAATCCGCGCGCCAGCGCAGCCGCCACCGGGGCGAACACATCGCGCCCGTGAAAGGTGGAACTCACCGGCTTGCAGAACAGTTCTCCCGCCTGCACCTGCACCACACGCACCGACTCCGCTTCATCGAGGATAAGCGAAAGCAGGCCGTTGTCCGGTGCGACAAACCGGTGCCCCCCCGCCTCGGCGGCAATCGCTCGGCGGTCGGCGCCCACGCCCGGATCGACCACCGCTAAATGAATCGTGCCCGGGGCGAACCAGCCGTAACCGGTTTGCAGCAAATACGCCCCCGCCGCCACGTCCTGCGGCGAAACGCCGTGCGTCAGGTCCACCAGCGTTACCTGGGGACAGCGTGAAAGAATCACGCCTTTCATGACACCCACGTACGGTTCGGCCGTGCCGAAGTCGCTGGTCAGCGTAATCACCGGTCGATGGCTGGGATGCGTTTCCATCGCCAGCCATCATATCACCATGCAGTCGGTTGGGCCGAACGACCGATTGTCATAAAATACGTATTCCCGGAAACATGTTGAAGAAAGGCCTCCCATGTTCAATATCTCCGATCCAATCGTGTCTCGATGGCTCCTCGTTTTGATCTGTCTCGGTGCCGCGGGGCTGGCCGGTTGCGACGAGGGGGAGCCGTCGGCCGACGGCAATGCCGTCCGTCTTGAACTCGCGGTCCAGGGAATGCACTGCGACGGTTGCGCCCAGGCCCTCACAAACAAGTTGATCAAACTGCCCGGCGTGATTGGTTGTGAAGCATCATTTGAAAAAAAACAGGCGGTGGTGCTGCTTGAGCCCAAGGCCGCGACAACCCGGGATGAACTGGTCACCGCGATTGAAGCATTGGGTTACACCGTCGGCGCCGAAGCGCCCGTCCCGCCTCCGGGAGAACAACCATGACCAATTTCCTATTGCGTGGTGGTTTCCTGGTCACCGCGGTGGCTGTGGCGGCACTTTATGCCATACGTGTTTTTCACGATTCGGCATTCGCCCTTCTGCTCACCATTTCGGTCGCCATCGTGATCGCGCTGGCGGCCATCTTCATCGATTACAAAACCCAGACGAAGAAACTCTCCGCCCTTTCCGGAGCTTTCCTCGGTTTGGGGGCGGGCATGCTCATCACCTACTGCCTGTCCTATCCGATCGCATACGTCCTGCTGATCATATATCCGAGCGGACCGCCACCATTGATTGTGCAGGGCGTGGTGATTTTCATCGGCGCCATCGTCATTTTCGGAAGTGTGAGTGTCGTCCTTCAGACCCGCGATGATTTCCGCTTCATCATCCCTTACGTCGAGTTCGCCAAGCAGATGCGCGGAACGCGTCCCATGCTGCTGGATACCTCGGCAATCATTGACGGACGCGTACTCGACGTCGCCGAAACCCACATTCTTCAGGGCCTGCTGATTGTGCCGCGCTTCGTCCTTAACGAATTGCAGACCATTGCGGACTCCGCCGACAAGATCAAGCGATCGCGCGGCCGACGGGGCCTGGATATCGTCGCCCGCCTGCAGAACCATCCTCTGGTCGATGTGACCATCGAAGACGCCGAAGCCGAGGGCGCCACCGTCGATCAGCAACTGGTCTCCATGGCACAAGACATGCACGCCCGTCTGATTACCACCGATTACAACCTGAACAAAGTGGCGCGGTTGCGCGGAGTGGATGTGATCAACATCAACGAACTAGCCAACGCCATGAAGCCCGTGGTGCTGCCCGGCGAGAAAATGTCCGTCGAGATCATCAAGCCCGGCGAGGGACCGACCCAGGGCGTCGGTTATCTCGAGGACGGCACCATGGTCGTCGTGGAAAATACACGCGAATGCATCGGCCGGCAGGTCAGTCTGATCGTTACCAGCATGTTGCAGACCTCGGCCGGACGGATGATTTTCGGCAAGCCCCATACCCCACAGAATCACTCAGAGAACACGGAAGCAAATGGTATCGAGACGACGTAACCTTGCCCGTTGCGCCGGACCGACATAGTCTGCTTGCATAACGCCAACCTCAGGAGACCGCCATGTACCGATACCGCCGCCTGCTGTTGATTTCCGCACTGGGACTGCTCCTGATTGCTCTGCTGGGACAGGCCGATGCCGAAGGTGAGGCCGCCGGAAAGGCCGACCTACCAGCCGCCGCAACGAACAACGCGGAAGACCAGCCCTCCGCTGAGGAAGTGCTTTCCGATCTGCTCAAGCGCCGCGCGGAAAATCCGCTCATCGAACCCGCCCAGCCCCAAACAACCGACAATGCGCAGCAGGCCGCCACCGCACCATCTCCCGCCCGGACGATCGGCTCCGCCCCTAATCTGCCCGCCGGAAAACTCAAGCGGGAGGGTTCCTTCGTTATCACAAGGCGTGGTCGTATGATGCGAGCCAACGGCCAGCATGCCCAGTGGCTGTTCGTCTTTGAGTCCGACAAGGATCAACTGGCCGATCCGCCGATGTACCTGATGCCCTGCCGGATGCTGGAGGACATGGAAAACCTGGCCGCCCGACACAATCAATCCATCCAGTTCATCCTCTCAGGCCAGGTGTTCACCTACCGCAGGGCCAATTACCTGCTGCCGACGATGATGAAAATCGCCCCCCGCCGGGGCAACCTGCAACAGTAAGGCGAGAATACAGGGTTCAGAATTATTGTTTAGCGGGCGCTCACAGACCGCCGAGGTCTTGAGTCAAGCCGACTGAAAAGCTAAAGTGTTCCGGTCGATACAAACCGAATCAGCCCGAAGCTGACAGAACGACTTGGAGAGGTGGCCGAGCGGCTGAAGGCACTGGTTTGCTAAACCAGCGTAGGGGTTATACCTCTACCGCGGGTTCGAATCCCGCCCTCTCCGCTTTCAGAAAAAGCGATAGCGTTCTCGGAAACGCCGCCCGCCGACGAATGAGCGTCGGCGGGTGCAGAGACTAGAACCGTTGATTTTTCAATGGG
>JANQHK010000076.1 GCA_028282685.1 Phycisphaeraceae bacterium | reverse complement strand
GATGGGGCGCCCCGCGGGCGAATGACCGCACCTGCCCCGCCGGGTTCGGGCGTTGTGCGGACCGCTTCCTCACGGGCGCGGCTCGTACAAGCCCGGCATTAATGACGCAAGATGCTCTAGTCTTGATTGTTATAGCCAAGTTATAGCAGTCCATGCCCATCCTGTGAATCCTGTGAATATTCTTCCTCCGTGGTTCTCTGCGGCCTTCCGTGTTGAAAATTTTCCCTTGTATCCTTCGTGGTTTAATTCACTCGGCCCGGTGCGGTTTCACTGAACACTTCCGCCTGGAAGCGGAAAAACTGCAAGTCCGTCGGCGGCTTCCATGCATCGTGAGCCAAACCCATTTTCTGCGAACAGCAATAGCTGACCATCTGCGCGGCGTCCCAGCCCTGATCCGTGGCGACCTGCGGCAGAAAACAACCGGACACCTGACTCGCCGGGTCTTTGACGTAGATGCCGTCGGCGCCGATTTCCAATGCCAGCGGATCGTCCATCGGCTGCATGGGGGTGAGCACGGAGACCTCGATGACCAGCCGGTCCAGTTCCTCCAGCGTAACGCGATCAAATACAAAGCGCGGATCGCGCGTCACCGCGCCGCCCATTTCAATCAGGCAATCGGCCAGCGGCCGATCCGCAATGAACGTGCCGATGCAGCCGCGCAGTTGCCCGGAGGTGTTGTGCAGTGTGACGAAGCATCCGCGCGGCTCGCGCAGGATCGGATCGATATCCGGCGGCGGCGCGAGCTTTTCACCGGACAACGCAGCCCGAACCGCCTGCCGCGCCAGCGTGAGGATCGCCGATTTCTGCTCGGGGCTAATCATCGATATCCAATCCCAAATCGAGTGCCGGGGCGGAATGCGTCAAGGCGCCGATGGAGATGCGGTCCACGCCGGTCTGTGCGATGGCGGAAACCGTTTGCAGCGTCACCCCCCCGCTGGCTTCCAGTTGGGCGCGCAGATTGATTTGGTCGCGGATTTCCACCGCTTCGGCCAACTGCGACGGCGTGAAATTGTCCAGCAGGATGATGTCCACATCGCAATCCAGCACGGTCCGCAACTGGTGCACATCGTCCACTTCGATTTCGACGAACATCGGGCGGGGCTCGTGCCGCCGGGCCCGGGCGATCACCTGACGCAGAAACTCGGCCCACTCTCCGGGAACGACATGCGCCAGGTGATTGTCCTTGATGAGCACCGCATCGTGCAGACCGATGCGATGGCAGTATCCCCCCCCGCAGCGCACGGCGTACTTGGCCAGGTGACGCAGGCCGGGGATCGTCTTGCGGGTGTCGTAGATATGCGCATCGGCGCCCCGCACGGCTTGTACGTAACGCGCGGTCAGCGAGGCGATGCCGGACAGGTGGCAGATGAAGTTCAGCATCACGCGCTCGGCGGCAAGCAGCGTGCGCAGCGGCCCGGTGATCGCGGCCACATCGTCGCCGGGTTCCAGTGCAGCGCCATCGGCTTTGTGAAACTTAACCTGCAACTGCGAATCGTAGCGGCCCGCGATGATCGGCAGCAGTTTCACCCCGGCCAGTCGTCCCGGCTCCCGGCTGCACAACACGGCCGAAGCGCGGCGGTCCGGCTCGATGCAGGTTTCGCTGGTCATGTCGCCGCCGCCAACGTCCTCGGCATAAGCGGCATCGATCAGTGCGCTCAGCGATCCCGGCTCGATCAGGGCATCGAATAATTCATCCAGAGACAAGTCGTTCAACGGTTTCATGGTCCGCTCAGCATCGGCCGCAGGAACTGGATCGCATCGCGCGCCACCTGTTCGGCCGTGGAGGTGTACGGGTAGAGTTCCACGGTGACGAATCCATCGTATCCGATGCGATCGAGCGCGGCGAAGATGGCGTCGAAATCCATCGCCCCCTCGCCCGGCACAAGGTGCTGATGCACGCGCTCGTCGGAAATGTCTTCGATGTGCACGTGGCAGATCACTTCGGCGCAACGTTCGAGTACGGCGGCGGGGTCTTCCCGGCAGCAGTAGAAATGCCCCAGGTCCGCGTTCATCATCACCAGCGGTTCGTCGGCGAAAAACGCGCTCTTGAGTCGCTCGAACTGATCGCTGCGTTCGAGCAGCAGGCCCGGCTCGGGCTCGATACCGAGAATGACACCGCAGGTCCGCGCTGTGTCAAGACATTCGCTCAAGCCCTCGGCAAAGAGCGCGTAGCATCGGTCGATATCGCGTCTCTGGTAAGGCCCGCCGGGTTGCAGGGAGATGCAGTCGCCCCCGATGGCCGCGGTCAGTTCGATGGCGCGTCGGGTGTGGTCGATGCGCTGGCGGCGCAGGACCGGATCGTCTTCCAGCCAGGTGGGGTGGTAGGTATCGCCGCCGTCGAATCCGAATCCGGTGAAAGCATTGACGTTGCTCACAGCCATGCCGAGCCCTTCGATCAGCTTGCGCAGCTCTTGGGCCTGGGTGTCGGAGAAATCGACGGGGAACATGTGCGGCACGTCGGCCATGATCTCCACGCCGGCGTAACCGATCTCCGCAATCGCGCGCACCGCCTCGTCCAGCGTGGCCTGCTTGAAGGCGTTCGTTGAAAAAGCCAGTCGTTCGCCGTTCATAACCGTTTTGAAATGATGGCGTGCGTCAATCGCACGATCATCACGTCATGCTCAGGAGGGAAACAATAAAGAACAGGAGCAATCCCGTCACCGCAATCCAGCATAGCACGCTGAGCGTCCGGTGAATCTTACGCAGTTCATCCAACAGTTGCGAATCGTTTGCGTTCGTCATGACTGTGTCTCCTGGATGCGCCGCAGTGCGACCGGCTGTCTGGAAGATGCTTTCCGGGCAGGCACTTTCACCCGAATGCTGAGAAAAACAGTTTACCGCATCCGCACCGGCTGGACGAGAAAAGTCCGGGCGCCCTCGGGACTAAACCGCAGGCGATCGCCCGGTTTCAATTTCTGTTTGTTCAGCCACGGTCCCCAGCCCCGCCAGCGAAACATGTTCTGCCGGGCGACGATGTCGGTCTCGACGGTCGGACCGCTGGCGAGTTTGAGTGTGATGGATGGACCGGCCCGATCCCGTGTCTTGCCGCCGAAACAGGACGCGGGAAAACGCCCGGCCAGTTTGCCCAGGCGCACGTAGTTTTGCGTGAACGATCCGCTCGTCAATTCGATTTCAAACGCATCACCGTACCGCGAGCCCCCCGCCATCGGATCGGTCGCACCGGCCAGCGTGTACCAGGCGCGCATGTACTGCGGTTTGTATTGCGGGTGGAGCGAGGTCGGCTCGACATCCCTCAGCCAGATCAGCGTGGCGAATCGGCAGTGGCGCTTGGCTTTCCAGTAGGCCGGGTCGCCGCAGATCCACTTGTCGTACCGTTTGCGCAGCGTGTCGATATCGGTCGGATTCAGCGCATCGACTGACAGGACGCGCGCCGTCGTCGCTACGGCGAAGAACGGCCCGGAGGAAATCTTGAAGTAGATGCGCTCGCCTGGGGTGATGCAGCCGAACGGCGGCAGCGCCGTTTTCGTCAGGCGGCTCTCGATGCGTTTGCGCCCATCGAGCAGAAGCCGGTCGTACGGACGGCGGATGATCGCAACGTGTACGCTCATGCGGTTTGCGTCCCGAGGATCGGTTGGCCCAAGCGTAACCGATGGCGCGGGCGGCTCCAAGTGGGCGAGGGCGCGGCGCGGCGTTACAATGTCGTCATGGCCACCGAATCCACCGCCGCATCGACCGATACCCCGCCCCTCGAAGCCCGCGTCGAAGCGGCCCTGATGACGCTCGACCGCCCAATCACCGCCGGCAAACTGGCCGAAGCGCTGCAATGCGACGAGGCGAAGACGATCGACCAAGCCGTCGCTTCGCTCAACGGGCAATACGAAAAGACCGGCCGCAGCTTTCGCGTGGAGAAAGTCGCCGGGGGCTATCGCATTTTCACACTGCCGAGCTACAAGCCGTTTCTCCAGGCCCTGCACCGCACGCGCATCGAAACGCGGCTCAGCCCCGCGGCCATGGAGACGCTGGCCATCATCGCCTACAAGCAGCCGATCCTTCGCACGGAGATCGAAGCGATCCGCGGCGTGGCCTGCGGCGAGATGATCCGCTCCCTGATGGACAAGCACCTGGTCCGCATCGCCGGGCGGGCCGACGAGATCGGTCGCCCGATGCTCTACGGCACCACCAAGCAATTCCTGGAAATCTTCGGACTCGGTTCCCTCAAAGACCTGCCCCAGGCCGAGGAGCTGAACAAGCCATGAAGAACTGCGTGCTGACGGTTGTGCTGGCGCTGGGAACGATGACCGCCTGCGGTTGCGGGCAGTACGCTTTGCGGGGCCGGGTGATCGAAGGCGCGACGCCGAGCGTGCAGGTGGTATCGGCCGACGATGGCCGACTGGACAGCGGCCGACCGATCCACGGCGCGATGGTGCAATTCACGCTGGACCCGCGCCGGCTCAACTACAAATCGCTGGGCGTGGCGACAACGGGATACGACGGGCGCTTTTCGCTTTCGGTCGATGAGTTCGGGGCCGGCTTTCTGGAATACGAACTGGGCGTACTGGCGCGGGAGCCGAGGCACCGCCATGTCGAGGACACGGTGAAGATGCCGGGCAAGAGCAGGATGCTGCTGATCACCCTGCCGCCGGGTCGGGATTTTTATCAGGAACCGGAAGACCCCATCCGCGACATCCAGCGCTTTCGGTAGACCGGACAAGGCCGGTAGGCCGGGTGCCTCGTGTTGTCCCAAAGGGCAACATGTGAATGGTCGTTGTCCACGATGCACACTTGCAGCTTCGCCGTCAAGGTGTGGCGCCCCCCGGCAAACCGGACACGCAAGTCTTGATGTTTCGGCCCGGTCCACTAAGATACATCCCCCCGCACCGCTCACCAGGAGATATACCTTGTCCACTGCATTCAAGACGGTATTGCTGTTCGGCCCTCCCGGCTCCGGCAAAGGCACCCAGGGCGTGGCCATCGGCACGCTGCCCGGCTTCTTTCACTGCTCCAGCGGCGACGTGTTCCGTTCGCTCGATCCGGAATCGGAACTGGGCAAGGTCTTCAAGCAGTACTCGACCCGGGGCGAGCTGGTGCCCGATGACGTGACCATCGACATCTGCACCGACTTTCTGAACAAGCAGGTCGACGCCGGCAAGTTCAACCCGGCGAACGACGTGCTCCTGCTCGACGGCCTGCCGCGCAACGTCGCCCAGGCCCAGGCACTTGACGGCAAGATCGACGTGGTCAAGGTCGTCTACCTCGAGGCCAGCGATACCGAAGCGTTGGTGCAGCGACTGAAGAAGCGGGCGCTCGACTCCGGCCGGGCCGACGACGCCGACGAAAACGTCATCCGCAACCGCATGCAGGTGTACACGGACGAGACCGCCCCGGTGCTGGCACACTACCCGGACAACGTAATCGCGAAGATCGACGCCCTGCCGACCCCCGCCGAGGTGATGCGTACGATTCTCGACGCACTGATCCCGGCGATCGGCTGATAGCAGTCATGAGATTGAATTGAAACGCCCCCGGTTTCGGGGGTGTTTTTTTTTATTTCAGATCGACATCCCGACTGCGGCCGGATGTTTTGATTTTCCCCAGCATCGCTTTCATCTGTGCAACGCGGTCCGGATGTTGCTTGGTCAGGTTTTTTGTTTCAGCGGGATCATCGGCCAGGTTGTAAAGTTCCGGCTTTTTGCCGTGCAGAACGAGCTTCCAGTCGCCGTGGCGAAAACCGCGCTTGTTTCGGTTGTCCTGCTGGATGATGTGGCCGCGGCCCTGCGCTCCATCACGGCCCAACAAGGCGGGCAACACGTTGAAGCTGTCCGGCGCTGCGTCTTGCGGTAATTCCTGTCCGGTCATCGCCGCCAGCGAGGCGTAGAGATCGATCGTGCTGACGATCTTGTCACTGACGCCGGGCTGGATGGGACCGGGCCAATGGGTGATGAACGGCGTCCGCGTGCCTCCTTCGTAGACCGAATACTTGCCGCCGCGCCACGGTCCGGCCGGTTTGTGATCGCCGAGTTTTTCGACGGCCTGGTCTTTGTAACCGTCGTCCAGCACGGGCCCGTTGTCCGAGCAGAAGACGATGAGGGTATTGTCGCGGAGGCCGAGCTTCTCAAGTTTTTTGACCAACTCGCCGACGCACCAGTCCATCTGCTGGACCGCGTCGCCGCGATAACCGCGCTGACTGGAATCCTGGAACCGCCAGTGCGGCATGCGCGGCACGTGAATGTCGTGCGTGGAGAAAAACAGAAAGAAACGCTGGTCCTTGTTTCGCTCGATGAACTGGATCGCCTTACCGGTGAACACATCGGCCATGGTTTCGTCGGTCCAGCGCGCAGTCAGTCCGCCGGTCATGAAGCCGATGCGACTGATTCCGTTGACGATGGAATGGTTGTGGCCGTGCGTCCAATCCATTTTGAGCTTGCCGCGGTGGGTCCGGCCGGTCGGTTGTCCGTCGGGATTTCTTTTCGCCACGGTGATCGGATCGTGCGGATCGAGGCCGATCACGCCATGATTTTCCACGTAGACGCAGGGCACGCGGTCGCCGGTGGTCGGCATGAGGAAGCAGTAATCGAAGCCGATCTCCAGCGGGCCGGGTTTCAGGTCGCCGTTCCACTGCGGCCGCGGCGGCGAGCCCAATCCGAGATGCCACTTGCCGACGATGCCCGTGCGGTACCCGGCGGCTTTCATCATCTTCGCCAGGGTGTGGCGATCGGGGGTGATCAACGCGGTGGCGTTGGGCGGGGCGATGCCGGTGCCGGGCTGTCGAAAGGCGTACTGCCCGGTGAGCAGCGAGTAGCGCGTGGGCGTGCAGGTGGAGGCGGAGGTATACCCGGCGGTGAAGCGCAACCCCTCCGCGGCCAGTTTGTCCAGATTCGGCGTGGCGATCCCGCTGGCCCCGTAACAACCCAGATCGCCGTAGCCGACATCGTCGGTCATGATCAGCAGCACATTGGGCAGTTCATCGGCGGCATAACAGCCGGCCGCTGGAATCAGGGCAAACACCATCAATGCAATCGATTTCCAGCTCAGCATGACAATATCCTTCACATCAGCATCAAAAAGAACTCAATTCACTGCATTATATCCGGTTCGTGTAATTTTACATGCCCGCTTCTGCCGATGCTTAAAGCGGATGTGACGATCTTTTCGGAAATCCCGCACATGTCGACGCTTGCCCAGTCTCAAACCGACCTTCCCGTATTCACCATTGCGGTGGGACTCATCGGGGGGCTGAGCTTGTTTCTGTACGGCATGGATCGCATGACCGGGGCGCTGCGGAAGGCGGCCGGGGAATCGATGCGCACGCTGCTGGGAAAGCTCACCACCAACCGATTCACCGGCGCGGGCGTCGGGGCGTTTGTCACGGCCGTCATTCAGTCCTCCTCCGTCACCACGGTGCTGGTGGTCGGCTTCATCAGCGCCGGACTGCTGACCATGCGGCAGTCAATCGGCGTCATCATGGGCGCCAACGTCGGCACCACCGTCACCGCGCAGATCATCGCGTTCAAAGTCACCAGCTATGCCCTGTTGATCGTCGCGGCGGGGTTCTGGATGCGCTTCCTGATGCGCAACGATCGGCTCAAGCAGGTCGGGCAGATGATCCTGGGGCTGGGCTTGATCTTCCTGGGCATGCACCTGATGAGCGAAGCGACCGGTCCGCTGCGCAGTTACGAGCCGTTCATCGCATCGATGGGACGCATGAGCCATCCGGGGCTGGCGCTGCTGGCCGGAGCGGTGTTCACCGCGATCGTGCAAAGCTCCTCGGCCACGACGGGCATCGTGATCGTGCTGGCGGCGCAACGGCTGATCGGTTTGGATGCGGGCATCGCGATCATTCTCGGCGCGAACATCGGCACGTGCGTCACGGCCATGCTGGCGACCATCGGCGCGCCGCGCTCGGCGCTTCAGGCGGCGCTGGTGCACGTGCTGTTCAACGTGGCCGGGGCGCTGCTGTGGCTGCTGCTGATCGATCCGCTGGCCGAGGCGGTGCGCCAGGTCGGTCCGGACCCCGCCCGGCAGGTCGCCAACGCCCACACCGTATTCAACATCGCCAACACCGCGCTGTTCATCTGGTTCACCGGTCCGATCGCCATGCTCATCGAGCGGATCGTTCCGCGGAAGGCCGAGCCGCCGCCCGACACGCCCAAGCCGCGCTACATCAACGACATGTATCTCGATACGCCGGGCGTGGGGCTGGACAACGCACGCCTTGAGATCGTGCGACTGGGCGAGATGACATCGCGGCAGTTGCGCAACACCCCGCGCACGGTCCTGCACGGTAATGCCGACGCCCTGCGGAAACTGGCCCAAATGGACGACCGCATCGACGCCCTTTACGAAAGCATCATCGCTTTTCTGGGCAAACTCTCGCGGCTCGACCTGAGCAAGAAACAGACAAAACGATTGAACGCCCTGATGGCCGTGGCCAATCACGTGGAAAACATCGGCGATTCGATCGAGACCAACCTGGTCGCCCTCGGCCAGCAGCGTCTGAACGCCGGCGTGCACGTCAGCGGCGAAACCGAGCGGGCCATGCAGCCGCTGTTTGCGTTGACCGTGGAGGCGCTGGACGATGCGGTGCGGGCCCTGGCGGACCGGGATGCCGGGAGAGCGGCGGCGGTGACGGCGATGAAGGGGCGGGTCAATGGTACGACCGAGAAACTCTACGACCACCTGGGCCGCCGACTTACCGCCGACGCGCCCAACCGCGTGATTACATTCAAGCTGGAGAACGACATCATCGAGCAACTCAAGCGGGTCTATTATTTCACCAAGCGCATCGCGCGGGAAGTGGAAAATTACCCCCAGGGCTAACCCCGGGAGACGCACCATGTTCGAAGCGACGGAAGTCGGACACAAAACCCCCAAGGCCGAGTACGAGCAGCGCATGCCGGAACTGCGTATGGAGCTGATCCAGGCGCAACTGGCGGCTCGGCAATCGGATTTCGCGGCAATCGCCCTGTTCGCCGGCAACGACAAGGCCGGCTGCCGCGCGATGGTCAACCGCCTGCACGAATGGCTGGACCCGCGCGGGCTGGAGGCCAGCGCCTTCGGCACGCCGACCCCGGAAGAACTGGAACGGCCGCGCTTCTGGCGTTACTGGCGCGCCCTGCCGGCCCGGCAGCGTCTGGGGACGTTTACCACGGCGTGGACCATGCGCGCCGCGATACGCCGGATCAACAACGAAATCAACGATGACGAGTACGAACGATCGCTGCAGCGCATACGCCGCTTCGAGCAGATGCTCGTGGACGACGGGGCGCTGCTGATGAAGTTCTGGCTGCACCTTCCCAAGCCCGCGATGAAAATGTTGCTCAAGAAGGCGGAGAAGAATCCGGACAAATACTGGCAGGTCACTGAAACCGATCACAAGATCTACAAGGCGTACGACCGTTCGATTCCCATTTACGAGCGGGCGATCCGCATCACTTCGACCGGCTGGGCGCCGTGGCATCTGATCGAGAGCACGGACAGCCATTACCGCGATCTGGCCGTGGCGGAAAAGCTGCTGGAATCCCTGAATCAGCGCGTCGATCATCCCGAACCGCCCCCCACCGCGGTGACCGCGGCGAAGGTCGAAGCGGACGCGCACACGATTCTCGATACGGTGGACCTATCGCACAAACTTGAGCTGGAATCCTACGAGAAGCAATTGCCGCGCTGGCAGGCGAAGCTGAGCCGACTGTCGCGGCGGGCGACGGAGAAAGGCGTGTGCAGCGTGCTGGTGTTCGAGGGCTGGGATGCGGCGGGCAAGGGCGGAACGATCCGGCGATTGATCATGCCGATGAACGCCGAGTATTACCGCGTCGTGCCGATCGCCGCGCCGACCGGGGAAGAGCTTCAACACCATTACCTGTGGCGGTTCTGGCGTCACTTGCCGCGGCGCGGCCACCTGACGATTTTCGATCGCAGCTGGTACGGACGCGTGCTGGTCGAGCGCGTGGAGGGCTTCGCCACGGCGGAACAGTGGCAGCGGGCCTACGAGGAGATCAACCACTTCGAGGAACAACTGGCCGAGCACGGCCCGATACTCAAGTTCTGGCTGCACATCGATAAGGACGAACAGATGCGCCGGTTCAAACGCCGCGAGCAGATTCCGCACAAGCGCCACAAGATCACCGACGAAGACTACCGCAACCGCGAAAAGTGGAATGCGTACGAACTGGCGGTGAACGAAATGATCGCCCGCACCTCCACCAGCGAAGCGCCCTGGCACCTCGTCCCCGCCAACGACAAACGCCACGCGCGCGTCGAGGTGATCAAGGCGTACTGCAAGGCGATGAAGAAATGGCTGTAGCGCGGAAGCGCAACCGATCCGATTATTCGACGAGGAACACCGCGCCCTGTCCGAAAGGCCGGGCATCGGGATCGCCCACGTTGATCCGGCCGTTGCTGTCCATTTCCAGCGTGTAGACGATCATGTTGCCGCCGAAGATGTCCGAGGCGCCGTTGCTGTCGACCTGCACTCCGGCGGTGGGCGCGTAAACCGTGCCGGTCACTTCCAGTCTGCCGTTGCTGTTGATGTGCATATCGTCCGACACGTCGCGATCCTGGTAGATGGAGATGCCCTGCCACGGCCCTTCGGAGGGCGGGGTAATGACGACATCGCCGTTGGAATCGATCCGGATGCTCCCGGCGCCGCCGGGGCCGCCGGTGTTGTAAATCATCACGCCGTTGGCGATGAGCGAACCGTTGGAATTGATCTCGATTCCGCCGCCCTCGATGATGTAGACACCGGGCTCCATGGTGACGCGCGCGTTGCTGTCGATCGAGATACCGCGTTGATAGACGCCGGGCTGGATGGTCGCTGTCTGGTTGCCGTCGTAGCGGGTCTTGGAAGAGGCCCGCAAGGTATGCGCCAGCGGATCGGGCGGAACCAAGTCTGAAAACGGATCGCCCAAGGCGGTGGCGTCGGTATTGATCGTGGCGTTGACTTCGCCGTTGGAACGGACCAGGTAATCGCCGACCAGATCGATATCGTCAGCGAAGACGCGCGCGTTACTGCGCACGTACATGGCGCGGCTGTGATCGGAATTGATGTAGATCGAGCCCTCGACATGGATTTCGGCGTTGCTGTCCAAGTTCAGCGCATCGCGGTCGTCCGGGGAGAGCAGGACCATGGCCGGCCCTTCCCCCCCGGCGGAGGTCATGGCGATGGCGGTGCGGCGCAGCGGCGCCGTGCTCACACCGAAAATCGGGCCGAACAGCAGCGGCGTCTCGCCCTGGGCGGCGGCTTCGGTGCGATGGGCAACGACTTTCGCGGCGTTGGGCGATTCGGTGGTCGGCGTGAAGGTGCGCGTATCGCGGTCGTACCGGCCGAACACCACGTCGCCGTCGTCGGCGTTGGCTTCGTTGGAATCGAGATCGTAGCCCACGCCGAGGACGGGGTTCTCCGCCGCCAGGTCCACCGCGTCGATTCGGGCCAGGTCCTGGTCGGACTGGACATTGGCCACCGCCGCCAGCGCCGAGGCATCGGCGACAAACTGCAACTGGTTGCCCACGTGGTGGAGGAACCAGAAGTCGATGGTGATGCCGACCATGGCGATCATGGCCGCCATCACGCCGATCACCCAGACCAGCACCGAGCCGCGATGATGCCGACGAGCGTTCATGGCGCTTCGCTCCTTTTCCCGAACCCGCACGTCAACCGCTGGCCGACACGATCAATACGATCGGCCGTAGAACCCGCGCTCCCGCGCTTCGGCCCGGGCGCGTCGGGCTTCTTCGATGTCTCCGTTGGCCTCGCACAGCAGCGCCACGTTGTGGTACGCCGCGCCTTCGGCCATGTACTGCTTGAAGGCCTCCAGCGCTTCGTCATACCGGGCGAGCAGGCCGTGGGCGGTGGCGCAGTTGGCGTGGTAGCGGGCCTGCCCAGGGTCGGCCTTGGCCGCACGGTCAAAGGCGCCCAGCGCCAGTTCGTAATCCTTGCGCATCAGCAGGCAGACACCCATGTTGTTATTCAGCACCGGGTCGCCCGGGGCGATCGCCAGTCCCTGGTCCAGCGTTTCCATGGCCAGGGGCATGCGCTGCTCGCGCACGTAAAGTTCAGCCAGTTCGCTGTAGGCGGGAATGAAATCCGGATACTGATCCAGCAGCCGCTTCCAGACGTAGACGGCTTCCTCGTTGCGCTTCTGGTCGGCCATCAGCCGCGCCATGGCGTGCAGCGTGTAAGCCGTGGGAGGCCGATCGCTGTTCAGCGCCAGATCGCGATCGATCTGCCGTTGCAGTTCGGCTTCCGGCCCTCCGTTGATCGCGGTTTCGCAACCGGTCAACGCGGCCAGGGGCAGCGATAGCATGATCAGCCACAGGGGCAGTTGGGATCGGGTCATCATTGCGAGCTACCTCCCGAGATAGAGGAAGTGGTGCCGGCATCGCCGGTGAAATATTGCTTGTCCGTCTTGGATTCCTTGTGGATGTGCAGCACCTGTTCTGCGGGCAGCCCCTCGCCGCCGGGCATGCCTTGGTGGGACACGGCCAATTCGTCGACCTGCACGGCCGCGGAGGCCAGGTAATCCTTGACCGCACTCATGCGGGCTTTGTGGAGGGTTTTGGAATCCGTGCCGGTGCGCACGTTCAGTTCGCCGGGGTAGCGGCGGAAGTGCTCGGCGAGGATGTCCAGGTCATGCCGGCCGCGCACGGTCAGGTCCGCCGAATCCCGCACGAAGTGATGGGGATAGACGGTGTGCTCGCGGATGACGGCGTTGCGCACCTGGTCGTCGTAGTAGGTTTGCACCACCCATTGGTTCATGCGCGGCTTGGGGCTGTGGTAGTCGGCTTTCTTGTGCTGGCTGCATCCCGCCGCCAGGCCGACCGCCATGAGCAATGCCATCCAGTGAAGTCGAACCATCATGGACCGTTCTCCTATATCAGAGGGACCCGCCGTCGAAGACGTGCAGGATTTTCATTACCGCCGCGCCCACCGTGACGATGAACACCGCCGGCAGGATGAACAGGATCATCGGGAAAAGCAGCTTGACGGCCATCTTCTCGGCGCGCTCCTCGGCGCGCTGCGAACGCACTTCCCGTAAATTGGAGGCGAAGGCGCGCAAGGCATCGGTGACGCTGGCCCCGAAACGCTCGGACTGCACCAGCACCGCCACCAGGGAGGTCAGTTCATCGACGTTCGTCCGCTGGCTCATGTTGCGCATCGCATCGGCGCGGGTAGCGCCGAGGTGAATCTCCAGGTTGGTCAGCACCATCTCGTCGGCCATGCCGGCGCTGACCGGGCGCACCTCGTCGGCCACGGCGTTCCAGGCCGTGTCCATCCCCATGCCCGACCCGACACAGATTTCCAGCAGATCGACGGCATCGGGCAGGTGGTGATAGATTTCCTGGTAGCGGCGCTGGCGGTAGTAACCCACGATCATGTCCGGCAGCAGCCAACAGAGGTACCACACCAACAGCGCGATGGGGCCTTTGAGGATCCACGGCGTCATCCAGAACCCCGCCATTGCCGCGGCACTGAAGAAGCCGACCAGGAACATCACCATCTTGCCGCCGAGGAAGACCGCCGCAGACGACCGGCCGTAGATGCCGGCCAGGGCCAGGTTCTGTCTCAGTTTGGGATAGCTGGAACGACCGGCGAACAGGGCCCCGATCGCCGCCAACCAGCCCAGCGGATGCCGTTGATCGTTCGCCGCTCCGTTCGGGTCATCCCCGATCAATTGAGAGTAGGAAGCTCCGGTCGGGGCTTCGGCCAACCGCTCCCGGATGCGCCGCCTCCGCGATGAACCGGCCCGAATGATCGCGACGCCAATGCATATCACCGCCACGAAAATCAGCAGCGGAATCAGAATATATTCCAATGTCTCAATCGCCATCGGCATCGCTGCGCTCCCGGAGGTCAATACTTGAACATCGCCACACGATTCATCACCCACGCGCCCACGATCATGCCCACCCCGGCGAAGAAAAGCATCCACCGACCGATCGCTTGTTCATAGAGCGGGCTCATGTATTCGGGGTTCATCAAGTTCAACAGGACAAAGATCAAAACGGGAAGAACCAGTAACACCCGCTTGGCGAACTGGCTTTGCGCCGAGAGGGTGCGGACGCGCCGTTGCAGGCGAACGCGCTCGCGGATGACCTGCGTGACGCGGTTGACCATGTCAGCCAGATTGCCGCCGCTGCGCATCTGGATGTTGACCAGTGCCGCGAACATGCGCAAGTCTTCGGAATCGGATTCCGCCGACGCCAACTGCACCGCATCGCCGAGACCGACGCCCAACTGGTGCTGCTGGCAGATCCCGCCGAAGATTTCGCTCATGGGCGCTTCCAGTTCTTCGGCAACGAGTTGAAAAGCGCCCAGAAGCGGATGTCCGGCGCGAAGCGAGCGCGTCACCACCTGAAGCGCGTCCACCAGTTGGCGCTGCTCCTTGGCGACGGCGGCGTTCAGTTTCATGCGTATGAACGCCCAAAACGCGCCCAGGCCCACTCCCACCGCCGCCAGCGCCACGATCACATTCGACGTGATCAGCAACGTCACCACGAACAGGAGCAGGGTCGCGCAGGCCACCAGCAGCAACAATCCCCCGAGCGTGCCCTCCCAACCGATGCTGCGGACGATGTGCAGGATGCGTCGGCGGCGCATCTGGTACACCGAGTGGTGCTTGACGATCGCCGTGCGTTCCTTGTTCTGCACCCACAGGCGTAACTCGCGCGTGTGGGTTTGGGGCGATCGCCCCAGACCCAGTCGGCTTTGGATGCGCCGATCCCGCCGACCCTGGTACACCAGCCAGATCATCACCCCCATCAGCCAGATGGACAGCACCAGGCCGAAGATCAGCAGGGCCTGAATCAATTCCACATCCAGCTGGGCTAGCGTAGACACGTCGCTCTCCAACACGGCTATATTCTGGCCAGTTCACGTCGATGAAACAGGTCCGGCGGCAACTCGATGCCCTCGGCCAGGATGCGCGTGAGGACATGAGGCCGGGCGCCGCAGGCCTCGAACGACCCGGCGGCGTTGCCATCCTGCCCCACGCCGCTCTGAACGAATTTGAACAGTTCCTGAAGGCAGAACTGCTCACCTTCCATGCCGGTGATTTCACAAATGCTGACAATTTTGCGCTTGCCGCCGGTCAGTCGGCTGATGTGCACCAGGATGTTCAACGCCGAACTCATCTGCTGACGGATCACGCGCACCGGGTAATTCAACCCGGCCATGGAGACCATGTTCTCCACGCGCCGCGTGGCATCGCGGGGATTATTCGAGTGAACGGTCGTCATCGACCCTTCGTGTCCGGTGTTCATCGCCTGGAGCATGTCCAGCGCTTCGGGGCCGCGCACCTCGCCAATGATGATGCGGTCCGGCCGCATGCGCAAGGCGTTGCGCAGCAATTCCCGCTGCGTGATCTCGCCGACGCCCTCGATGTTCGGCGGGCGTGTTTCCAGGCGCACGGCGTGCTCCTGTTGCAGGCGCAATTCCGCCGCATCCTCGATGGTGATCACGCGCTCGTTGTTGGGGATCCAGCGCGACAGGATGTTCAGCAGCGTGGTCTTGCCCGCGCCGGTCCCCCCCGAAATCAAAATATTCAACCGGCTCTGCACGCAGGCGCGCAGGAACTGGAACATCTCCGGCGTGAGCGTTTTCAACTGGATGAGCTGGTTGACATCGATCAGGTCGGTGCCGAACCGCCGAATGCTCATCGCCGGCCCATCCAGCGCCAGCGGCGGGATGATCGCATTGACGCGGGAGCCGTCGCGCAGACGCGCATCCAGCATGGGCGAACTTTCATCGATGCGCCGGCCGACGTTGGCCGCCACACGCTGGATCACCTGAATCAGATGCTTTTCATCTCGGAAGCGCACGCTGGTTTTCTGCAATCGTCCGTGCACCTCGATGTAAATCTGATCCGGACCGTTGATCAGGATGTCGCTGACGTGCGGATCGCGGAAAAAGACTTCCAGCGGCCCCAGACCAAACACCTCGTCCAGCACCTCGCGGAGCAATTGATCCTTTTCCGGCCCGGAGATCGACATCCGCTGATCGACCATCAGGGTATTGATGCGGTGGGTGCATTCCTTGCGCAACTGCTCGACGGGAAGGCGGTGGACCTCGAACAGGTCCATCGATTCAAGCAACTGGCGATGCAGCGTGGCTTTGAGCGCATGCCAATTGCCTTGCCGGTTCAAACCGGCCGGATCGTTATTCGATTTATCCACGGATCGATTCATGTATTAACCTACCGAAGCATGCGCACCCAGTGCGGAAATCAGTTTGGCCGCCAGGGCCCGGACGTCACGACGAATCATCGACCGGGGCGACGAATCCGCGAGGGGTCGGCCCAGGTTAAAGCTGTCTTCGGCGTGCTTGAAATCGTTTCGGATCAATGCGACGGGCAGATCCTTGAGCACCTCGCGCGCCTGGCTCAGCGGCAGCGTCGGGCCGCGCTTGGTAAACCGATTCACCAGGTATTCAATGCGTTCGGGACTGACTCCGTTGGACAGCAGCAACGCCCCGATCCGCTGCGCGGCGCGGAGGTCTTTCACCGAAAGCTGCGAGACGATGAACGTGTGACTGCTGGCCGAGGCCAGACTCACGGCGCTCTGGGCCGAAAGATGCGGTGCGTCGATCACCGTCCAGGGATAAATGTATCGGCAGACATCCAGCACGTGCCCCAAGTACTGCGACTCGCAATCCAGCGGCGCTTCAAAATGCACGCTGGCCGGACTGAGCAGGACGTCCATCGCGTCGTCGTACGGCACCACCGTCGTACGGATCAATTCGCTGTCGACCCGGGTGCTGTGCGCCAGCACGTCGGCGATGCCGTAGTTGCCGTGCAGCCCCAGGTACGAGCCGATGCCGCCGTAGCAGCAGTCCAGATCGACCAGCAGCGTCGGCTTCTGTTCGAGCAGGTGCAGTTCGTTGGCCAGGTTGACCGCGAGCGTGGTCGAACCGCACCCCCCCGCCGACGAAAGGACCGCGATCAACTGCCCCTGGGGCGATTCGGCGCCCAGGCCGTTGATCCGGATCAGCTTGTGAATGGTCGGCGAAAGCTTCTCGTCAATCTGCTCCTTGAGCAGAAAATCGCGCGCGCCGATGTTCATGGCTTCCATCATGAGCCCGTCACTGACGGAATCGGAAACCACGACAAAGCGCGTCCGGGTGAAGTGGTTGATCATGCGTCCCAGATCGTGCAGCAACTGCGTGGGCTGCGGATCGATGTCCACAATCACCAGCGGCACATAGGTCTGGCCCAGGTGGTTCTGCAACCGATCCAATCCCTGATACCGGGCGATCAGGTGCAAACGCTCATCCAGCTCCAGCGCCGCTTCGCAGCGGCGCTGCATTTCGTAATCGCTGGTGAGAAGGATGATGTCACACGCCTTCTGAATCATAAACGACCTCTGCGGTATGCACCGGACCTCCGTGTCATTATTCCTGTGGTTTGGCTTGCGAAGTGTCAGTATTGGATGCGTTTTGCGCTTGCGGCGCCGCGGGGGTGGTCCGCCCGTGGGTGGCCCAGCCGCGGGGACCCCGCAGACCCTGCAACTTCATCGACCGACGCCAGTCGGCGTCGACCGGCGGCAGCCCTTTCTTCTTGGCCTCGATGCGACCCTCGGCGTAAAGCTCGTAATTGTCCGGCGTCCCGTGCAGATCGCCCGGCACCGGGCGATCCTTCACATCGTCCAGCGGCTCGACCAAGTACGCGCTGACCAAAACAATCATTTCCGATTCGCCGTTGGTGTAACTGACCGAGCGGAACAGCGAACCCAGCACCGGCAGCGAACCCAATCCCGGCACCCGGTTGACAAACGAGGTGACGTTGCGGTTGATCAGGCCGGCAATCGCGAAGGTCTGCCCGCTCTTCAGTTCCAACGTGGTTTCGGCCCGACGCACGATCAGCGCGGGGATTTCAAAGTCGTCGATCTTCACCGCCCCGACGTTGCTGAGCTGGCTCGATTCCGGAGCCACATGCAGGCGGATCGAACCTTCGCCGCGCACCACCGGGCGGAAGTTGAGCGAGACGCCGAATTCCTTGAACTCGATACTGATCGACGTCGCCCCGCCGGTCGACGTGCTCTGGACGACGGGAATGGGGAACTCGCCGCCAGCCAGGAAGCTGGCCTCCTCGCCGCTGAGCGCCACGAGTGTCGGCTCGGCAAGAATCTTCAGGTACTGATTGTCCTCGAGGGCGGAGATGAAGAACTGCAAATCGGCTTCGGGAAATCCACCCAGCAACGTCACGCCCTGCCCGGCGCTGGTGGCGCTGTTAAAAAGGAAGGGCAGCCCGGATGCGGCGGCCGCGCCTTCCGCGACGCCGATGTCGATGCTGTTGGGATTGCCGCCGATGGTGCTGGCGCCGAAGAACTTGTCGCCCGTCTGGAGCATGTTGATGCCCAGCGATCGCAGCGCATCCCGGCTGGCCTCGACGATCCGCACCTTGAGCATGACCTGCTGCACCCCGGCCAGGGAGGTCATGTTGATGTGCTGCATGCCCTGGGTCTTGAGGAAATCGTCGAGCAGCTTCAGGTCGTCGTTCCGCCGCAGTTCACCGCGGACCACCAGCGAATTGCCCGACTGATCGAGCTTGAGCGGGCTGTCGGGGAAGAGAATCTTCAACTGCTGGCGCAGTTCTTCCAGGTCCACGACGACTTTCAGCATGTAGTGCAGGGTTTCGCCCTGCTCGTTCCAGAGGATCAGATTGGTCGTGCCGACCTCCCGGGCCACCACCACCACCTGGTCGGCCGTGGCAACCTGGACATCGGCCACGGCTTCCCGTGCCACGGAAACACGCTTCACCGGCCAGGGCGTTTTGACCACGGTGGAATGGCCGACCGTCAGCGTCAGCTTGATTTCACCGTTCTGTGTGTCGTGGTGTGTGGGTTTGACCATCGGATCGCGCGCCCGGGCCTGCCCGACCAGCAACAGCAACGTCATCAGGGCTCCGATCCATGCGCACGTGCGTTTGCCACCCCGGTCCGTCGCCTGCCAATTGCACTGGGTCATGATGTCCTCCCGCGTACGGTGTTGAGGATCTCGGCGGCGACGATCCGCGGTGACCGGCGCCCCTTCCCGTGTGTCGTTTGATTCAGTTCGACCCGCCGTCCACCGATTCGGCGGGGAAGGTCTGCGTTTCCACTTTCGTGCCGCGCATGATCATCACTTCCCAATCCTGCGGCAGAGCCGGCTGGGGCCGCTGGATCGGCGCCGGTTGAGGCGCGAGCACCGGCGTGACCCGGGGCTTGCTGTCGGACTGGGCCCGGCTGGTATCGGCGGGATTGAGGAACGTGCCGAGCTTGGCCAACTGGCCGTCGCTGAGCACGGTCACGTCGTTCTCGACGGGGCTCCGGTCGTGCGGATTGCGCAACGCCAACGAAACCGAACCGTGCTTCTGGGCCAGTTGCAGCGCCTTGGCCTGTCGGCTGGTCACCGCCAGCGTCACGCGCAACGCACCCCGCGAAGCAGTCTTCTTTTTCTTGTTCTCGTCCGTTTCCTTTGCGCTCTGGGCGACGGTGAGGTTTTCAATCGCCAGCACCGGGATGTCCTGGAGCAACGTGGTGGAGACCGCTTCGCCTTCGATCTTTGCCGAAGCCAGCGTGAACGAGGCCAACACGTCGACCGTGGCGCCGGGGTAGATCAACCCGCGCATGCCCGAGTAATCGGTCAGGGAGACGGTCATGGCGCGCATGCCCGGTTTCAGGCGCGAAGCAAGCTCCACCCCCGGTGCGTGGGGCGCGAAGCAACCGGGGGTGAAGGCCTGGCCTTCCACCACGTCGATCACGGTGGGGTGACCGACGATCTGCGAAGGATCGGCATAAGCGTCTTTCGGCGCTCGCTCGGCCTCGATCTCGCGCTCGATCAGATCGTTCTGGGTGAGGATGGTCTGAGCGGGGATGTCCCGCTTGGCGCAGAGCACCCGGACGGGTCGGGCCTGCTCGTCCGCGATGGCTTGGCCGCGTCGCTGGCTGACGTCGGGGATGACATAGATCATCAGCACCGCCGCACAGGCCGCCGCCGCCAGTCCGAACAGAACCAACAGTACGATCGACAGTTTCATGATCAGTCCTTTCGTCGCATGACTGAAGACATCCTGGGTTATCCGATCGCCAAGCGTTCAACCGCTTCGCACCCTCCGCGCAGCTGCCCGGAGTTGACGATTGCGTTTCACCCGTAACTCAAACCGGCCGACCCAGACTTGTCCGATGGCCGAAGCGGTCGGCTTTCTTCTGCGCCCCGCGCTAGGGCCCTTCCTTGGCCATGTTCACCACCGTGGACAAATTCTCTGGAACCGGGATGAACGGAAACCCGACCAGCATGACATTGCTGTACGGCACACTGACCGAAACCTGGAGCACATCGCCGGGTTCCAGGGTTTCGGTATCGGCGCTGATGTCCAGCGTATACCCGCTGCCGTCCATGCCGTTGCGCGTCATGATCAAGGTGACGGCCTCTTCGATCTCGGTATTGGTGGCATCGGCGGTCACACCGATGCGCACGCCATGCCGGGCCGCGGCGGCCACCTTCTGCGACTGGAAGAAGACCCAGCCGTATTCGATCACGCCGAACAGCAGCAACAACAGCAACGGCAGGATCAACACCAGTTCCACCGAGGACAGGCCCCGGCGAACGGTCAGGCGGAATGGATGGCTTGCTTGTGCCATACCAGCCACACTCCCAGCGCCGCACAGGTCCCGAGAAAAATGGCCATGCCGTAGGGCATGCGGGTCATCGGCGCTTTGGTTTCGGCCATTCCCTCCAAAGCTCCGCCTAACCCCAGACGAGACCGCCAGCGCACCAGCAAGCTGTTGCACATGGTGCCGAAGTGGGCCAGCACAGGGCGAATGCGCTTGAAGGCGACGGCGTATCCGATCGCCAGCAAACCACCGCAAATCGCCACGGACACCAGCGCCACGACACCGGAGGTCACGCCCAGCCAGCACCCGATACCGCCCATCAGTTTGGCGTCGCCCGCACCGCCACCGGCGAAAACGAACAACACCACGAACGGAAACGCGGCAATCAGGCAGCCCAGGACACCGTCCAGCAATCCCCAGCCGCCGCCGGACCACGTCGCCCATATCAGCCCCGCCAGAGCGAACGGCGCGGTCAGCACGTTGGGGATTCGGCGAACGCGCAAGTCCCACACCGCCGCCGTCAGCGAAACGCCAATGACGGCGGTCCACTGAAGAGGCGGCAGGGCGCTATCCCATAAGGGACTTGCATACATTGCGCAGGCGCCGAAATCAGCCACCGGACGGAGAGGTCGGCGGGCCGACTTCGACTTCGTCGACCGCATCGCCGGCTTCGACGTACTTGCCGCTGACCTTGTTGGCCAGGTAGATGCCGCCGCCGACAGCCACCAGGGCGACCAGCGCCAGCATCAGCGCATACTCGACCGGCTCCAGGCCGCGCTCATCGGAAAGGAATCGCTTGATGTTTCTCCACATGATGCACTCCTTTTCAAGGCAGTTCCACAGGTTCTATTGTTGCGGCGCCACACCGCAACGGTTGTTCTCATACCGTCCACCCCGTTCTCCCGTGCAGAGCGATTCTTTGGACTCCGCCTCCATGCGCATTGGGCTGTGTAACCCTTCTCAGCGACCGGGACGTGATTGCGGATCGCTATTCCTAACCAGACATGACGCCCAAAAGACACACTCTTTCTACTCTCACTTTGGGCTTCCGCCCAATAAAGCAGAACAGTATAGGCACGAAATCATGCCATACAACCACTTATTCTTACCGCTCGTAACGAGTTACCTATAACAGGGGGGACTGTCCTCCCCCTTATCGGGCCAACCTAAACGCCGAAATATAGCAAAATGCAGCATAATTTAGTTGATTCGCAAGACCCCCTGTGGTAAATTTCCCACTACCTGTTTAAGTGGGAATCTCGGGATGACAAATTTTTCCGTCGCTACCACAAACGACCCGATCCACCTTGATCCGCAAGTGATCCAGGCCATGCTCCGACTGGTCAGCGATGTGCAGCGCTTGCGCAGCAGCCATAGCCAATCGCGCGACTTCTACCAGCCCATGCTCACCAGCATCGGCCGTCTGGTCGATTGTTCGGTGGCGCAATGCTTCGTGATTGAAAACCTGATGCTCGGCATGGATTGCCACTGCGAAATCAAATCCCAGGTTGTCCTGTCGAAGAACGGCACAGGGGAAGAATCGCAGAAGCCGCCCTGCGGGACCTACGGCATCCAGCCCTGCCATACCGTGATGCATCGCCTGGTGCTGCCCGATACCGTGGTCACCCTGACCGATCAGGCGCTGCGCCAGGATCAGGGCGAAGCGGAAAACATCCCTGCCGACCAGACGTTCATCTGGTCGTTTCGTCCCACGGTGCGCCCGGGCCGCTACAACCTTCTGTCGTTCCACCGC
>JANQHK010000068.1 GCA_028282685.1 Phycisphaeraceae bacterium | reverse complement strand
CGGCGTCGTCAAGATCGACGGCTGCAACAGACGCCAGAGGGCGTAGTAGGGATAGTCCTTGCCCATGTGAGGCGTGGCCGTCAGAAGCAGCAGATGGTGAGCGCTCCACGGCAACCGCCATCCTTCATCAACGTCGGTGATACCGGCGATCGCCTCCGCGAGCTTGTACCGATCGGTTTTGCGAACGCGGAGGTCCGTGCCCCGATCGGCCGAGAGCTTGTGGGCTTCGTCGAAGATCACGAGTTCGTAGGGAAGCGTACCGGGCTCCCGCAACCTGCCGAAGACTTTCGTCCCGGCGAGCGTATCAACGCTGACGATGATCAGGTCGCTTCCATTGCCTGTGAACGGATTGGTGTTTCGCGCGTCCTGTCCCTGGACGATCCGGAACTGCAGGTTGAAAAGGGTCGCCAACTCGCGCTGCCAGTTGCCAAGCAGGCCAGCGGGCACAACGATCAGAACGCGCCGCAGCAGGCGGCGCGAAAGTATCTCGCGGATGTAAAGGCCGGCCATGATTGTCTTGCCAGCACCGGCATCGTCGGCCAGGAGGAATCGCAGCCGATCCTGCTTGAGCATGTGGTCATACACGGCGATCCGCTGGTGGGGCAGCGGATCAATCTGCGAGATCTCCGTGGCGAACGCCGGGTTGACCATGTGGCCGAACGAAAGGCGCTCACCTTCGGCGAGAGATCGGATCGCGTCGGCGGACGCGGTGAAGTCAAGGGCCGGTGGAGCTTCGTCTGCCTCCGAGTTGGTGTTGGCAGACTCGGGCTCGTCGTCCGTCTCGCCGGCCAAGGCAAGTAAGCGTTCCCACCCCAACGCCGACGGCGTTGACTGCTTGTTCTCCCATCGATTGACCGTCACATAGGACACGCCCAAACGCTCGGCCAGCGCCGCCTGCGTCAATCCGAGCTGGCCGCGCAGCGTCTTGATCTGCTCAGCGAAGTCGTTTGGAATGCTGGTTGGGCTTTTTGAGGACGGCACACTTACCCCTATCGCGTGGACGAGATAGAGGCAATATATCAAATGTTATGTTCAGGGTCAACACCCAATCTCGGTGGGCCGGTCCCGAGCTTCAGATCAGTGGTTCATGCGTCGCTTGACGCGCTTCCACTCGCGCCTCTGGGTTACCCAGGCATTGTGCCGGACGACAGTGCGCAAATCTCGCTCCGTAACCGGGTCCCGTCCTGACGTAACATATTGAAGCATAAGCACTTCCTCTTGGATGTCCGGCGCGAGATTCAGCAGGTTCATGATCTGCGTCATGCGCGGCTGGGTGACGTGGGCGAGTCGGGCCAGTTCGGACTGGTCGGCGACGACCCCGTCTCGGAGAAGCTGGTCAAAGCGGATCGCCAGGGCCATAAGTTTCGAGACGCGCGGCACACGCCCAGTGGAATCGGCTGGTTCAGGCTTTGGTCGTGGACCCGCTACTGCGGCCTTTCGATGACCCTTGCGGGCGAAATGGATCGGCTTGGTGATCGTGGTCACGCTGCGTTCTCCAGGTTACGGCTGATCAGCGACCGAATGCTCGACGGTCGGAAGGTGACCGACACCGTGCCGGCGTCGCCGTCGTATTCGACTTTGGACAGCAGCAGCTTGAGTAACCGGGCCTGCTCCTGCGGCGTCAAGGCCTTCCATACGCCATCGAAGCCGGCGAATGCCGCCTGTGCCTCGGCACGCGATACGGTCTCATCCTCCAACTCGGCCAGGCGCTTTTCCAACTCGGGCAACCGCCGATCGGCGTCGAGAAGGCGCTCTTGCAGGTCTGCCATGCGGCTGGTGGTTTCCGCCGTGGTCGTACCGGCGGCGGCCAGTTCACGCAGTTCCCGGTGGTTCCGTTTCCGCTCGGCGGCCAAGTCGTCACGGTCGCGGCGCAGGGCCACGTGTTCCGCCTGTATGGCGGCGTGGGCGTCGGCGAGTACTTGGGCCAGAAGCGTCTCGTCGCGGCCCAGGGCGCGGACCTCGTCCACGACAACGCGTTCTATCTCCATGGCGGGTAGTGTTCCGCACGAACACGCATCACGACCGTTCTTGATCGCGTTGACGCAGCGATAGTACCGGTGGCGGTGCTTGCTGCTCTTGCCGTTGAAGGTGTGCGCCATGGCCGAGTCGCAGGTCTTGCAGCGCAGCAGGCCACGGAGGAGCGCCCCGTACTTGTTGCGGAACTCGGCACCGCGTGCTCGCCCGTTTTCCTTGAGTTTCGCCTGCACCTTGTCGTACAGATCCTGCTCGATGATCGCCTGGTGCTCGCCGGTGTGCAGTTCGTCCTTGTAACGAAGCTTGCCTGTGTAGATGGGGTTCGTCAGCAGGACGTGCAGCGTCGCCTTGTCGAATGGCCGTCCGCCCAGTTGCTTGCCTTTCTTTGTGGTGCGTTGCTTGTTCGCCCAGCCTCGGCGCATCAGTTCCTTGACCACCGGCAGCAGAGATGCTTCCGTGAGATACATCCTGAAAATGTCCCGGACGCGCGAGGCTTCCTTTGCGTTGACGACGAGTTTCGGACTCGGGCCGGAGCGATCGACGTCGTAGCCAAGCACCGGGGCACCACCAGTCCATTTGCCTTTGCGGGCCTGAGCGGCAAGCTTGTCGCGGATGCGTTCGCCGATGATCTCGCGTTCGAACTGGGCGAAGCTCAGCAGAATGTTCAGCGTGAGCCGGCCCATGGAATGGCTGGTGTTGAACTGCTGCGTAACGGAAACGAATGACACGCCCTGGCGTTCGAACGTCTCCATGATGCGTGCGAAGTCCATCAGCGATCGGCTCAGCCGGTCGACCTTGTAGACCACAACGCAGTCGATCTTGCCCGCGTCGATGTCCCGTATCAGGCGGTCCAGCGCCGGGCGTTCCATGCTGCCACCGGAGAAGCCGCCGTCGTCGTAGCGGTCGGGCAGCGTGGTCCAGCCCTCGGCCTTCTGGCTGGCAATGAATGCCTCGGCCGCTTCGCGCTGGGCGTCGAGCGAGTTGAACTCCTGATCGAGACCTTCCTCGCTGGACTTGCGGGTGTAGATGGCACACCGCGTGGTGGGCTTGGCTGGTGTGACGGTGCCCTTGGCTCGGCTCTTCCTCATCGCTGGGCCCCCAGCTTGAAGAAGCGGAAGCCGTTGATGTGGCTGCCGGTGATGCGTTTGGCCACGGCGCTCAGCGTGCGGTAGCGCTGGCCTTCGAACTCGAACTGACCGTCGGCCTGCACGACCACCCGGTATGATCGGCCCTTGTACTTGCGGACGATCGCGGAGCCAGGTGTGGGCAGACGCGGGTCGATCGCCTGTTGCCGGCCATCTTTCCGCACGGCCCTGGTGACCGTTGTAGTCTCGCCCGTCTGGGGCGGGCAGACCATCGTCTTTGGTGGCATGACCCGGACCTCGGCATCATCGGCCAGTTCCGCCGCCCGCCTGCGGGCACGTTCGGAGAGGTCGCCTTCTGCGTTGGCCTGGATGCGCCATGCGTTCTTCCGGATCAGGTACGCCCGGTGGCGGGTGCGGCAGGGCTGGCCATGCAGTTCGCGGTACAGGTCGGCCAGTTCGCCGGTGGTCATGTCGTGCAATGCGTCGAGTTCGGTTTCGATGTCGGTGGGCATGGTGGCTCCTTTCAAGCAGCGTTTTCCGAGACGCGGCCGTTAACCGGCGGGCCGCGGAGCCACACTGAGCCTCGTTTCCGCAGGAAGATCAAGTGGAATCTGCGGGTCTTCGGAAGATGCGTCGGAGGTCGCCAGATCGTGTGATAACGACGCACGGACACACCGCAGCAGGCCTTGGGCCAGGATGCCAGCCACCTCGCGCCGGCGCTCTTCAGATGTCATGGATTCTGGATCGCGATTGGATAGCACAGCAGCACTCCGCAGGGATAATTCCCCGCGGGTTATGTATGCCGCTTCACCAGGCAACGAACAGGCCGACAGCATTGCCTTGCCGCCGCTGTCGCTCGGTCACACACTTGAGATGGGCCTCACGCATTCGAGCCGGATCGGGAGGGATCACCGTTGTTGGCAATCTCGTAGAATCGACCAGCTGGTACAAAGACCCATGATTTGATGTTGCGGACCCGCCCGGATGCAACATCGAGGCCAGCAATGACCATTACCGGATTTTGGGTTAGATACCGAGGAGAGGCTGCGATACCACTGAGCGATCGCACGTCAGTAGGGCTGGGCGATGGCGCGGCTTCTAGGTGAGAATGCCACTCCCCTACGTATAGGCCTTGGTCGTTAAGTTCCCGACTAGCACGGTCAATCTCGCTCTGCACGTACTCGACATCCCGATGGAAACGAGCAGCGGATTTGATCGCGTTTGGTCCAGGCCCCGTCGCCCGAGTGATGACAGCTCTGTGCTGATCATCGATGAACCCGATTAGAATGCCACCTGTCTCCGCCTTGGGCGAATTCTCTGTCTCTGAGACGATAAACGCTCGGACCTCGTCATTCATTACAACATTGCTGACGGGCGGCACTCGACACGTGGGGCATTCAGGTATCGGCGCTAGAGTTCCCGAGAATATCGTCAACGCCGATTTCAATCGGGTGTCGATCTCTGGAGCCGATGACCGACTCCAAATCCACTGATTCTTCTCACCGACATTGTCTTCTAGGTGGTCGATGGCGGTTCGAGCGGTCAGTGACGCGATGAAAGACAGATCTGCGGCACTACCCGCGATAACAGGTCTGCCACATTCGTGCGACAGCACTTCATCCGATGACTCAGAAACCTCAATCCAATCCTCCGGAGCTGGCGAACCAGTACGCTTTGCTTCAGCTATGGTTGCCAAGCATGCCTTGCATGCATCGGTACCAGGCCGCACCAAGAATACGCGTCCGACACTCGAGCGTCGCAATGCACGGCCATAGAGGACAGGAGTACCAACCGTAACCGCAATGTCGTTAACCACTGACTCCACATTCTCATCGGCCGCAGTGCTTATCACGATATCAACACTAGATACGAACTTGATCAGCCGATCGAGGTCGCCATCAGCACTTCGAGGTTTCAAATCATCCGTCTCAAGATTGGCCCGCGGGTTAATGCTCCGAATCCGGCTGGCTGCGACGCGGACTTTCGCAGCACCAAAGTCGGTGATGCTACCGATGTGGCGTGCAACATTTACTGGCTTTAGATAATCCGAATCACATAGACGGAAGGAGCCAACCCCAGCTTGTGCAAGCAACTCCGCGACACGAGCGCCCAATGCACCAAGCCCGATGAGACCCACCGATTTATCTGAAATACTCGGCGCTATTACTGTTTCATTGCGTCGCCACAGTTCTTCCTTGCGGATGGAGTGTGCACGCATGCAGAGTACGCTCAACTTTCTAAACTCATCCTCCATATTGGGTCGCAGTAGTGGAGCGCCACCTTGCCGCATCTGCTTATGGGGAACAACGAGAAACAGCCACTCTATCCCGCCAGACCGCGAAGGATACCGCAGGCCGAAATAGTGACGATCGGCTACGCTTAGTTCCCCACCGAGCGCTGTGCTGACCATGTTCCACGCGTTGGCATTGGGGGCAACCTGCTGCAGAGCTGCGAGTAAACCCGCTCCATTGTGAAAGGGCTGAGGCTCCGCGGGCAGAGCCCACCAGTATCCCTGCTCCGCCGTCCGCAGCCTGCCCACGTTCAGATTCTCCGCTGCTGCCAGTGCCGTAGGATTCCACAGATCATCATCGATCCAAGGGTAAATGTCTGCGAGTTCTTCTCTGGCATCCAGTGTTTTGATGATCGAAGTCTCCTCGGTCATCGCCGAAATGATCATCGGACACCCGTCGCCGAAATCCGGTGACCTATCCACCAATCGGCGCATGTCGGGAACCAAGTAGAACCGCCCGTGGCCAGTTGCTTCATTGCCAAAGAATCGTTCCGCGACCAGGACGTCACTGCCATGGCGAAAGTGCGCCTCCAGTTCGGTTTCCGCCGTGTCAGGCGGCCAATGATCCGTGTGAAGCCCAAGCAGCCACTGCTCGGCGCGACGGAGGATCTGAACAATCGGAATGGCATCTCCACCAGCCGGCGATCTTGTTTCTCGCTGAAACAGACAGAGGTTTCCAGATGGCATCTGATGTCTGCGGTCGTAGAATTGCGGCGCTATCTTCGGAAGCTCTGCTCCGTCGAGTTCAGGCATCGCCTCGAGCGGAATGACCCACGGGTGCTCAAAGGGCGTTCCTTCCGGGTAGAATACAGCAACAGGATATGAATGTGCGCCACCTGGGGGCCTAACAGTTAATGTCCCCCACAGCAGTAGGACGCCCGTGTCCAAACGCCTTTCATCGACGATAAAACGGGGATAGTGGCGCTCAAGTAGCTCAAGCTCACGCATAAACCACTGCGGATGCAGAGCGATCCACGACACCATCCTCAGAAACTCCCCATAGGCCGATCATCAACCCGAGTACGCCTATAGGCTGCAGGCGCGGCGGAAATTGCAGCCTTGCTCTTTTTGCCCCCATCGTCGCCGTCAGTCAATCCGTATTCATCCACCAACTCTCCTTGGTCGTCCTGCAAGCCGCTGTAGGTGCCGTCTTCATAAATGTCGGTGATAAAGGAGTATCGGGCCGCTCCAGTGTGCAGTACATTCTCCTTGCCACACTGGTCTTCATACAACTGCATTGCGTCATCATGTGGATGATCGTGCTTGCTTTCTTGTCGTGTCGGCGCGGACACAGTTACATAATCCGGACCAATAGCTTCTAAGGCGTCCTTGTAGGGATCGTCCCCCTCATTCGCCATGAAGAAGCTACGAGAGCCGTGGTGTGCTGCGGCAAGGACCACAGATGGCAAGCGATCTCTGTGGTAGACGGTTATGTGCTCTTCAAATGCTGCCTTGTCCGCGTCGCCGACGATGATGACCCACGTGTTATCCTTGCCGAACTTAATCACCCCGCATTGCTCATGGATGCGCGCCCGTCGAGCATCAGCGTCTTCTTCGTTTACCTCGTCGGTGACGTATTCGGCGGGTGCCAGCACATGATAGCTCGCGTCTCCATATGCAACGCTATCCCTGCTCCCGGCCAGGATCATCTCAGAATCGCTGCCATATTGCTTCTTGACCTTGGCGATAAGGTCGGTTAGCTCCGGATGCTTTGAGCCGTACTTCTTGCTGGGCTTATGGTCGGTATGCCACACATGCCTGATGTCAACTGCGTCGGCCAGCTCACGGGTGCCACAGAGGTGATCATCATGTGGGTGCGTGTTAACGAAGGCGTCGAGCGATTGCCCATCCAGCAAATCACTCATCAATCGCGGGATGTCGATACCAGCCACTTTGTGATCAAGGTTCGTGTCCACAAGGAGAACCCGGTAGTCCGCGCCATCACGCATCAAGACAACTGACGCCTGCCCCTGACCAACATGCAGAAAAGCCACACGAACTAAAATTCGAGTGTCTGTGGGCCACAGGACGTCACGCGCTATGTTCCGTTTTGCCATGTCCATTGTCCCTTGTCTGCTCGTCGGGATTCGGTGTCAGTGACGGATTGCTCGGCGGAGAGAAGCACTTCACGTAGGCGGCACCACCGGCAATCGCCAAGCCCGGAAGGCCAAGGATGTCACGCAGACCACCAGCACTCCCGGAATGAGAATGCCCAATAGGTCGTAGATATCGAACTTCTCAAGCATACCGATCCCCCAGCCAAGCGGGCTTGCGGTTCAAGTGTCGATTGTAGCTGCGGGACGGCGACAGCGAAACTGGGCGAGGTCAGTTGCGCCCACCTTCAGGCGCAACCTCCTGATAAATCGAGCCCATGTCTCGGCTCGGTTATCAGAGACTTTGGGCGCGATCGGGGGTCGGTGGGCAAGACGCGGGCCTGTGCGGTTATGTCTCTCTGGCGCGTGGCGTCCGCCAGCACCACCGACCCGTTCCGGTAAACCCTTGCGAGAACTGGCGTAGAACGCGAAAACGCCGCCGAGTTGTCTCGACGGCGTTCTGCGTTAACCGTGGGGCCGGTTTGGTTTGCAACCGGCCGGGGAATAGCGGGGGCAGGATTCGAACCTGCGACCTCCGGGTTATGAGCCCGACGAGCTACCAGACTGCTCTACCCCGCATCAGGGTTAATCGGACATCTTAGCAAGACCTTAATGCCAGTCAAGTTAGCGAAGCTGGGGCAGCGGGGCTGGTGCTGTTGGTCGGCGTGGCCGAGCCACGATGCAATTGCGGGCAGCACGCCGAGCCGTAGAATGCGAACAGACATCCATATTCCCGGAGCAGCGTATGAACGTTCTGGTCATCGGAGGCGGAGGGCGGGAACACGCCCTCGGCTGGAAACTCAAACAGTCCAAGCAGTGTGGAAAGATTTACTTCGCACCGGGCAACGCCGGCACCGCGGCGGTGGGTGAGAATGTTGATCTCGCTATCGAGCCGGTCACGCAGAAGGTGGCTGACGACATCGCCTACTTCGCCCGGCATCACAAGATTGGATTGGTGGTGATCGGTCCGGAAGATCCGCTCAGCGGCGGCCTGGCCGACAAACTCCGCGTGCTCGATCTGCGCGTGTTCGGCCCGAACCAAGCCGGGGCGAGGCTCGAGGCCGACAAGGCCTGGGCGAAGAAACTGATGCGCAGCGCCGCGGTGCCCACTGCCGAGGCGCAGACGTTTACCGATGCCCAGGCGGCGTTGCGTTACGTTCGCGAGCATGAAACGCCGGTGGTCGTCAAGGCGGCCGGTCTGGCCAAGGGCAAAGGCGTGGTGGTGTGCGATGATGCGGAACAGGCCGAGCGGGCCGTCCAGCGGATCATGGTGGACCGCGAGTTCGGCGAGGCGGGCGATACGGTGATCGTGGAAGAACGCCTGACGGGCCAGGAGGTTTCCATTCTCGCCTTGTGCGATGGCCGCAACATTTACGTGCTCGAACCATCCCAGGATCACAAACAGGTTGGTGAAGGCGACACCGGCCCGAACACCGGCGGGATGGGCGCGTACACACCGACTCCGGTCCTCGATGAGAAGACACTTGTGCTGATCGAGCGCGAAGTGCTCGTGCCGACGCTCGACGCGCTGCGGCGCGAGGGCGTGGAATATGCCGGCGTGTTGTATGCGGGTTTGATGCTGACGCCCGGCGGGCCGAAGGTGCTGGAGTTCAACTGCCGCTTCGGCGATCCGGAATGTCAGCCGTTGATGGTGCGTATGAAGGGCGACCTGCTGGCGGCGATGCTGGCGTGCAGCGAGCCGGGCCGATACGGACTGGGCGATGTGGACCTGCGCTGGGATCAACGCGTGGCCTGTTGCGTGGTGAAATGTTCCGGGGGCTATCCGGGCAGTTACGAAAACGGCAAGCCCATCACGGGGCTCGACTCTGCGGCGCAGATGGAGGATGTCAGCGTCTTTCATGCCGGCACGAAACTGAACGGCGACCGGGTGGTGACGACGGGGGGGCGCGTGATCAGCGTCGTTGCGCTCGGCAAAGACCTACGCGAAGCACGTGACAAGGCCAACGCCGCCTGCGATCTGATCCAGTTCGAGGGTGGCTTCATCCGGCGCGATATCGGCGACCGCGTGCTGACGTAATGTTCGGTTTTCAGTGTTCAGTTTTCAGGAGTGGGATCGGAGATATCTTGTGAGTGAACCGTTGAATCACAACAAGTCGGCCAGGGCATTTGCGAAGGCCAGTTCGCTGATGCCGGGCGGGGTGAACTCGCCCGTGCGTGCCTACAAGGCCGTGGGCCGCGATCCGGTCTTCATCGCTTTGGGTTCCGGCTGCCGCGTGACCGATCTCGACGGCAACGAATACATCGATTACGTGGGCAGCTACGGCCCGCTGATTCTCGGCCATGCCTCGGAGCCGATCGTGGCTGCGGTAAGCAAGGCGGCGCGGCGGGGGATGACGTTCGGCATGCCGACGGAATTGGAAACGCAACTGGCCTATGCGGTGATCGACGCCGTGCCGAGCATTGAGGTGGTCCGTTTCGTCAATTCGGGGACGGAGGCGGTGATGAGTGCGTTGCGGGTGGCGCGCGGCGTGACGGGTCGGGAGAAAATCATCAAGTGCATCGGCGGTTACCATGGTCACAGCGACGGTCTGCTCGTCTCGGCGGGCAGCGGAGCGACTACGCTGGGTACGCCATCTTCGCCGGGCGTTCCGCCATCGCATGCCACGGCCACGCTGCTGATGCCGTACAACGATGCGGCGGCGGCGGAAAAACTGCTGAACGAGCACGGTAAGGATGTGGCGGCGATCATCGTCGAGCCCGTCGCCGGGAACATGGGCTGTATCCCACCGGTTGAAGGATATCTTCAAACGCTGCGCAAGCTATGCGATGAGTACGGCGCGCTGCTGATCTTCGACGAGGTGATGACCGGCTTCCGCGTGGCGTTCGGCGGGGCGCAGCAGTTGTATCACGTCACGCCGGATATGACGGCATTGGGCAAGGTGGTCGGCGGCGGACTGCCCTGCGCAGCATACGGCGGTCGCGAAGAGTTGATGCGACACGTCGCTCCGGACGGCCCGATCTACCAGGCCGGGACATTGAGCGGCAACCCGTTGGCGATGGCGGCGGGGCTGGCCACGCTCGAACAACTGACCGACGATGTCTACGATCGGCTCGAACACGCCAGTTCCACGCTGGCCGACGGTCTGGTCGATGCGGCCAAACGCCACGGTCTGCCGCTGACAGTCAACCGCGTCGGCTCCATGCTCACCGCGTTCTTCACCGACCAGCCGGTGAACCATTACGACGACGCCACGGCCTGCGACACCGAACGCTTCGCCGTATTCTTCCGTGGCATGCTCGACCGCGGCGTTGTTTTGCCCTCCAGTCAGTTTGAAGCGTGGTTCATCTCCACCGCACATGATGACCAATCGATTGAACAGACCATCATCGCAGCGGAAGCAGTCTTGAAGGGGATGTAAGTTTACCCGCGACCCGGAGGGGAGCGTGGGGAATACCACAGAGTCGCAGAGACGCAGAGGTTCTACTCTTCACCTATCCAGTATTTGAACACATCCGCCGGGCCGATGGCGTCGACTTGCGAATCGATCTGCTCCTGAAGTTCTTCGTAGTCGCGGACGGGCGGGGCGTGTTGCAGGTCGACGATGTCGGCCGGCTCGGCCTTGGCCAGGCCCAGTGAACCGTCGCCCGTGACGGTGACGACCCAGCGGCCCTCATCCAGCGCGCGGTAGACGGCGTTGCCGTAGCGGGCGGCGGGATCGGTCCAGTCCACATCGGCCAACGTATCGTCGATGAGCAGGCCGTGGTCCGGGGGCGTGATCGAATCATAGAGGCGGCGGATCCACAGGCGGCCGTCGAGCAGGACGTAGTCGCAGTAGATTTCACGCGCGGGATCGAAGGGTGTGTTGATGGTGCGCTCGATGCCATCGACGGTGCGAATGACCAGGGAGAGCTTGCGGTCCTTGACGATCAACTCGGTGACGGCGGTCTTGCGGACGGCGTGGTTGTAGCGGGTGCGCAGCGTTTCATACTCCCCGCTGAGGTTTTCCAGGCGCTGCTTGTAAACGTCGACGGCGACGCGGCTTTCGGTCCACCGGTAGCCCAGAAACAGTCCCGTCCCCACCACGGCAAGCCAGAACACGCGCACGATGAACTTGATCATACCGTCCTCCAAAAGACCCACGCATGGCCCATTATTGTATCGGCCGGTTGCACGGCGGAGGGCCAATCGACCGATGAATTAGGGGTTATGGCAGGCCTTTGCCGGGTGGTCCTGTGGATCGTAAGATATGTAGCCCCTGCGGGCGTAACTCAATTGGTAGAGTGTCAGCCTTCCAAGCTGAATGTTGAGGGTTCGAGTCCCTTCGCCCGCTTTCTTGCCGGTTCTTCCCGAACATTCGCAGTGCCCGCAACGTCCCTACAATAGACAGTTTGAACGTTCCCGAATCAGGAGATATCCGATGCGTCGAAATGGCATTACCGTAGGGTTTCTGATTTGCTTGGTGGCTGTATGGGGCTGGGTCTCGCCGGCCGGGGCCGATCCGGACACATCCGGGCAGGAAGAGAAAAAGGCCGACTGGACGGTGGCGCACATCCGCCTGCATGGGGTGGTCAGTGAAACGCCGGACGAGCTTTCGGTGCTGCTCGAGTCAACCAAGACCCACACCACCCAATACTGGCTGGACCGTCTGAACAAAGCCGCCGAGGACGAGCAGGTCGATGCGGTGGCGCTGGTGGTGGATAATCCGCAACTTTCGCCGAGCGTGGCGCTGGAGTTGGCCGAGGCCATCGCGGAGATCGACCGGAGCAAGCCGGTCTATACCTACTTCGCCGCGGCCCAGTTTCCGCAGTACCTTGTGGCGGCGGCGGGGCGACGGGTCTACATGGAGCCGGCCGGGGAGCTGCCGATCATCGGCCTGGGCATCGAGATGGGTTTCTACAAGGGGACGATGGACAAGTGGGGCATCACGCCGCAGTTCGTCCAGGCGGGGCAGTTCAAGGGCGCGGCCGAGCCGTACATGCAGACCGGCCCGAGCGAGGAACTGGACAAACAGATGAACGCGCTGCTGGACGGCTTGTACGGGCGGTTGTGCGGAGCGATTGCCGAGCACCGTGGCATGAAGAAGAAAGCGGTGGAGAAAGCGATCGACCACGGTCCGCTCCGCGCCGAGGCGGCGAAGAAGTACGGACTGGTGGACGAGTTGGTTACCGCGCAGAGTTGGCTGGGAGAGCTGGCGAAGCGACATCCCGATCGTCGCGCCATGGTGATCGACAATTACGCCAAGGACGCCGGCAAGGCAATGCCGAGCAGCGTGTTTGCGATGTTTAGTGAGTTGATGTCCCCCCCGCGTAAGGAAATTATCAACGAACCGAGCATCGCGATCATTACCGCCGAGGGCGTGATCATGCCCGGCTCCAGCGGGAAGACGATGTTCGGAATGCAAGTGGCCGGACAGCAGACGTTGGTCAAGGCGTTCCGCCAGGCGCGCGATGAGGAAAACATCAAGGCGGTGGTGTTCCGGATCAATTCGCCCGGCGGTTCGGCGCTGGCCAGCGAAATGATCTACCAGGCCGTACAGGATTGCGCGATGGACAAGCCGGTGGTGGTCTCCATTGCCGGGATGGGCGCCTCGGGCGGGTATTACATCGCCATGGGCGGGCATACGGTCTTTGCCGATCCGATGTCGATCGTCGGCAGCATCGGCGTGGTAGGGGGGCGGATCAGTCTCAACCCGCTGCTCGAGGATCAGCACATGCACATCCACTCGTGGACGCGCGGCCGCCATGCCGGATTGAACCTGTCGCGTCCTTGGACCGATGAAGAAATGGTGGTGATCCGACAGCACATCAACCGCATTTACCGCCAGTTCACCGGGCGCGTGTCCGACGCGCGCGGCGAAAAAATCAAGGACATCGACAAGGTGGCCCAGGGGCGCATCTTCACCGCCGGTCAGGCGAAGCAGCGCGGCCTGATCGACGCAGTCGGCGGGTTGCGCAATGCCCTTGCCGAGGCGCAGAAACGCAGCGGGATCGAAGGCGAGCCGAATATCCTGCTCTGGCCTCGCCCCAAGACGCTGTTTGAAATGATCCGCGGCGATGGCGACGCCCGGGGCGCTGGGGCCGGCTTACCGGGCGGCCTGGAGACGGCGATGCGGGCGTTGCCCGTGGAGTCCGAGCGGTTGCAACGGATCGGATACCTGCTGCAGCTAGCGGGGATTCTGAACCGGGACCGGATCATGGCGGCCATGCCGTATCACATTCAGGTGCGTTACTGAATACACAGCACCGCAGCGACCCAATCCGTTAGTTAATTGCCCGCACTGGCCCGGCGACATAAAATGAAGATAAGGAACGGCCGTTATGGATGACACCCGCGAATCGGTGAGCGATACCGACAATTCAAGCCAGCCAACACAGGACACCCCGCATCCGCGCCGCACGTTCCGGATGTTTTTTTTCCGTGGGCTGGGCGTTTTGTTGCCGTCCATACTGACGATCTGGTTGCTGGTGCTGGCGTTTAACTTCGTGACGGAAAAGATCGCCGATCCCATCAACCGCGGCATCCGTTATCTTGTGGTCTATACGACCGATTGGCCGACGGCCACCAAAAACAACTACGAAGAAGCGATCGACACGTTCAACAAGACCGACCGCTACCAGGCCGAGCGCGCCCAATGGCAGGTCATTGTCAACGATCGGGCCGAACTCGCCGGCCAGGCATGGACCGAAGCCGAGCAACAACAGCAGAAACGTTTGTGGTTGGATAAACAAACCTGGTATCACCGCCTTGCCCGACAGGTGGCTTTGAAAAACCGCTGGGAAAGCGTCACCGTCTTCGGATATCCGCCGATGAATCTGGTGGGACTGGTGGTGGCGGTCTTCGTGATGTATTTCGCCGGCCTGTTCCTCGGCAGCTACTTCGGCAAGCGCATCTACAAACGCGGAGAGGATGTACTCAAACGCACGCCGGTCTTCAAGCAGGTGTATCCGCACGTGAAGCAGGTGACCGATTTCTTCGTCGGCGACGAAGAGAAGAAAAAACTCAAATTCGACACGGTGGTGGCCGTCGAATACCCGCGGAAGGGGCTGTGGTCGCTGGGGCTGGTGACCGGCGACACGCTCCAGACCATCCAGAACAGCGCGGGCGAGCAGTGCATGACGGTCTTTATCCCCTCCTCGCCGACGCCGTTCACCGGGTACGTCGTAACGGTTCCCAAGCGGGATACGATCCAGTTGAACATCAGTATCGACGATGCATTGCGGTTTACCGTCAGCGGGGGGGTGATCGTGCCGGAATCGCAGTTGATACATCACACCGGGCAGCTTCCGGAACGCGGCGGCAAGGCCCCGACTGCGGCCGCGGTCACGGCGAATGGCGAAAACGTCTGATTCTTCGTACATTAGGAGGTCCGACATGGAGTTCAAGATTTCCGGACGTCACATGGAAATCACGCCGGCCATCGAGTCGTACGCCGGCAAGAAGACCGATCGGCTGCATCGATTTTACGATCGGATACAATCCATCACGGCCGTGGTCGATCGACGCGACCGGGATTTTGAGTTGGAGTTGATTGTCGATATCGAGCATGCCGATCCGATCATCGCCCGTGGCGACCACGACGATCTGTATGCCTGTATCGACGAGACGGTCGACAAGGCCGAACGCCAGTTGGTCGACCACAAACAGCGGTTACGCAACCGCAGACACAGCGCATAGCCGGCGGGTCCCGCCGATGGTTTACGCGTATACAGAGGTGTTGCATGAAATTGGGTGACATCATTCACGACAAGGCGCTCGTTCCGCAGTTGCAGTCCGAAGAGCGGGACGGCGTCATTAACGAATTGGTCGATGGGCTGGTCAAGGCCAAGATCGTCAGCGAAGCGATCCGCGAGGAACTGATCAAGCGCATAGTCTCTCGCGAGAAAAAGGGTTCGACGGGATTCGGCAAAGGCGTCGCCGTGCCGCACGTCAAGCATCCGGATGTGAAGAAGCTGGCGGCGACGATCGGCGTCTCCCCGCGCGGTGTCGACTTCAACGCGCTCGACAAGGAGCCGGTCTACTCCGTCGTGTTGCTGCTCAGTCCCGAAGACAAGCCCGACGAACACCTGCAGGCGATGGAAAACATCTTCCGCAACCTGCAGAACGATACCTTCCGCCGCTTCCTGCGACAGGCCACCACCGCCGAGGAAATCATGGACCTGATCAGCGAAGCGGACAACCACCAGTTGGTCGGTTAGGCCGTGCCGTCTTTCCAGGCGGTACCGTATGGAATAGACGAGTAAGCAACCAGGGCATACGCCCCCAGGCACGGGTCGGCGGTGCTCTGGCCGCCCCCTCACGCGAGTCACGGGATGGGTAACGGTTTGGCCAGCCAGCAGACGACGGTCACCATCGTCAACAAGCTCGGGCTGCACGCGCGCCCGGCGATGGCGTTCGTCGATGTGGCCAACCGTTTCAAAGCCCAGATCACCGTACGCAAGGACAACCAGGCCGTCGACGGCAAATCGATCATGCAGATGATGATGCTCGCCGCCACCCAGGGCACCGATTTGCAGATCGAGGCCGTCGGCAAGGACGCCGACGACGCCCTCAAAGCCCTGGCCAAGCTGGTGAAAGATAAGTTTGACGAGGAATAGCGTTTCAGCAATCAGGCGCGGGGGGATATCGCTTCTGAAATTCGTCCAAGGACTCGCACCCCTCCGGCAGCGTTGCTTCTTCAGCCAGAAGCACCGGAATGCCATCACGGATCGGGTAGCGCAGCCCGCCGACTTCGCCGACCAGTTCTTCGCCTTCCAGACGCAGCTTCGAGCGCGTCACCGGGCAGACCAGCAGGTCCGGCAGATCGGGATGGATTGGCGTGTCACTCATGGGAATATCTTACACGCTGATGCGCTCGATCTCCGCGCCCAGCGCCTGCAGGCGCGTTTCCATGTGTTCGTAGCCGCGGTCGAGGTGATAGACGCGGTTGATCTGCGTGACGCCGCGCGCCGCAAGTCCGGCCAGCACCAGGCCCGCCGAGGCGCGCAGGTCGGAAGCCATCACCGGGGCCGCGTGCAGCTGCTTGACGCCGATCACCATGACCGTCGGCCCCTGGCGGTACAAATTGGCGCCCATGCGGCTCAACTCCGCCACGTGAAGAAACCGCTCGGGAAAGACCTTCTCGGTGATGATCGAATTGCCGTCGGCCAGCGTCAGCAACGCCATCAGTTGTGCCTGCACGTCGGTCGGAAAGCCGGGGTACGGTTGGGTGGTCACGGCCACGGGAGCCAGTCGACGGTCCGAAGTGATGTTCACCGTCTGGCGCATCGGGTCGGTCCCGTCGATCGTTTCGAGATTCAGGCCCACGTGGTGCAGGCGATCGGTGATGGCGGTCATCACATCGGTGGGGCAGTTCTCGATGGTGACATCGCCGTTGGTGATCCCGGCCGCGGCCATGTACGTCGCCGCTTCGATGCGATCGGGCAGGACGCGATGCTCGGCGCCGCTCAACGACGGCACGCCCTCGATGATGACGCGCGGCGAGCCCTGCCCGCTGATCTTCGCACCCATGGCAAGCAACAGGTTGCACAGATCGACCACTTCCGGCTCGCAGGCGGCCTGTTCGATGACGGTTTGGCCCTCGGCCAGGGCCGCGGCGCAAATGACGTTCGCTGTGCCGAGCACCGTGGAGCCGAACTGTCCGCCGAGGAAGAGTTTGGTTCCGTGCATGCGTTTACTGCGTGCAACGATGTAACCCTGCTCCAGGTCGATCTCCGCTCCCAGCGCCCGCAAGCCGCGCAGGTGCAGGTCGACCGGGCGCTCGCCGATCGCGCAACCGCCGGGCATGGAGACCTCGGCCCTGCCGCGCGCCGCCAGCAACGGTCCCAGCACGCAGATGCTGGCTCGCATCGTGGAAACGATCTCGTAGCTGGCGCGGCTGTTGGAGATATCGGTCGTGTGCAGGCGCAGCGTGCCGCCATCACGCTCGCAGGTGCAGCCCAACTCCTCCAGCAGCTTGCACAGGTTGCGGATGTCCGAGAGGTTCGGAACATCGTGCAGCGTGACAGGTTGGTCGGTGAGCAACGCCGCCGCCATCAACGGCAGCGCCGCGTTCTTCGAGCCGTTCACCCGCACCGTGCCCTTGAGACGATGCCCGCCTTCAATTCGAAATGCGTCCATGATTCGTTAATCCGTTAACTCGTTAATCCGTCCCTAAGCCCAAGTCCCTTGACCTTAGGCCCTTTCCACACGAATCGGTCTGACCTTGAACTTCGGACACTGGCCCAGGAAGCGTGCGGGGTTGTTGTGGAACACCTCGATGAGTTGCTGTTCACCCCACCCGCGCATCCGGCATTCCAACACGCATTCCTGCAACGTGAACGGATCGGAAGGGCCCCAGTCGGCCGAACTGTTGACCATCAACCGTTCCGTGCCGTAGGTCTCGATGATGTCGGCCGCACGCTGGCCGGTGCACTTGGTCAACGGATACAGCGTCATCCCCGCCCAGTAACCGCGATCGAGCACCATTTTCGCCGTGTGCTCTTCCACGTGGTCGATCCACACACGCTTCGGATCGAGGTCGAACTGCTCAAGTATTTCCAGAATCTTCACGGTCCCGCGCAGCTTGTCTTCCAGGTGGGGGGTATGAATCAGAATCAACTGATCGTGCTTCAGTGCCAGATCGACCTGCATCGCGAACGTCTTGCATTCGTTCGGCGTGGACTTGTGCAACCCGATCTCGCCGACGCCCAGCACGGTGGGGGCCTGGAAAAACTTCGGCATCTCTTTGAGCACCGCTTCGGTCAGCGGGATGTTCTCCGCTTCCTTGGGATTCACCGCCACCCAGCAATAGTGCTGGATGCCCCACAGGGCGGCGCGCGTCGGCTCGAACTCACTGATTTGCTTGAAGTAGTCGAGGAAGGTTTCGGGGTAATCGCGGTCGAAGCCCGCCCAGAAGGCCGGCTCGGCCACCGCCACCACCCCCGCGTAAGCCATGCGTTCGTAGTCCTGTGCGGTGCGGGCGATGCCGTGGTAGTGCGGTTGAATGATGTACATGTTTATTCCACGGGGTCGGAGAAGATCAGGGCAATGCGCTCGGCCCGGTTGGGCTGCTCGGACGGGTCCATCAGGGCTTGCAGAGCCGCTCGGCAGCGATCGATCCGCCGGTCCGTCGAGTCGGACCATGCACCGGGCCCCGCCGATCGTTCGTAGCGGTCGATGATGGCCGCGATGTCCAGCAGCTTGCAGCGGACTTCCAGAAAGTATCGGTCGAGCACTTGGTCGCCGTTCATCAGAGAGGGGTGACTGTCCATAATACGATTTTATCCTCAAAACCGCCGCGGTTCATCTTGTCAAAGTCTGCCGGGATTCTTATCCTCAGGACTCCGATTTTCCAACCTCAACCACCCGCGGAGGCAATATGGCTAAGAAGACCATCAACGTCGCCCTGTTCGGCTCGGGCTTCATGGGCAAGGCCCACTCCAACGCCTGGCTCAATGTCGGCAAGTTTTTCAACACCAAGTTCAAGCCGGTCATGCACACCTGCGCTTCGGTGGTGGATGCAAAGGATTTCGCCGCCAACTGGGGCTGGCGGAACGTGACCAAGGACTGGAAAGCCGTTGCCGCCGATCCCGAGATCGACGCCGTCGACATCTGCACCCCCAACAACACCCACGCCCCGATTGCCCTGGCCGCGTTGGAATCGGGCAAGCATGTTGCCTGTGAAAAACCGCTGGCCGCCACACTCGACCAGGCCCGCGAAATGGCCAAGCTCGCCAAGCGTCGCACCAAGCAGGTCACACAGGTCTGGTTCAGCTACCGCGGCTGCCCCGCGCTCGGCCTGGCCCGTAAGTTCGTGGAGCAGGGCAAGATCGGACAGATTTATCACGTCCGGGCGCAATATCTGCAGGACTGGGGCGGACCGTCCACGCCGCTGCTCTGGCGGTTCAAGAGCAAGGATGCCGGCTCCGGCGCCCACGGCGACCTCAATGCCCACATCATCGATTCCTGCCGCTTCATCACCGGGCAGGAGATCACCGAAGTCACCGGCTCCATCGCCGAAACCTTCATCAAGGAACGCGCAATCCCCGAGGAAGAACTGGGCAACATCAAGGGCGGCAAAATCGGCAAGAAGAAAAAATACGGCAAATCGACCGTCGACGACGCGGTCACCTTCATCGGCCGACTCAGCGACGGCGGCACCGCCAGCTTCGAGTCCAGCCGCCTTTCCATGGGCAACAAGAACGCCAACCGCATCGAAATCAACGGCGAGAAGGGCTCGCTCCGCTGGGATTTCGAAGACATGAACTGGCTCTGGTACTACAACGCCCAGGACGATTCCCAGCGGGCCGGCTGGCAGAAGATTATGTGCACCGATGCCGGCAGTCACCCGTTCGTTGGCCACTGGTGGCCCGACGCACACATCCTTGGCTACGAGCACGGCTTCGTGAACCTGGCCTCGGTATTCCTGGATCGGATCGCCGGCAAGAAGAAGGTGGAAGTGCCCGCCGCCGATTTCAACGATGCCTACCAGTGCCAGCGCGTGCTTGAGGCGGCCCTGCTCAGCGCCAAGAACCGCTGTCCGATCAAGCTCAGCGAGGTCAAGTAATCCCGCTTTTCAGCCGCTGGGCTACAGCCGAGTGTCCGACCGACTGCCTTGGCCCGCATTTTGAGGAGAAGCCCCCGCCGCCCCGCAAGGGGCGGTTTTTTTCTGAACCCGCTACCGGTGAGTGTGCGTCCTGAATATGATGGGAAACAGGAATTTTAAGGTCATCACGCGCACGGAGGCGATATCACTAAAATGCGCTATTCACGACGCCAATTACTGACGCGGGGGATCGGCGGTCTGGCCTCCCTCGGTGCCGCTTCTCTGTTGCCCGGATGCCAGAACGGCTCCACCACCCAATTGGGCATGCCCCTGACGCCTTGGCCGGACCTCCGCCCGCATCCCGATTCCCGCGGTAACGGCTACACGCCCTCTCCCGTCCGCACTGTCTCAACCGCCACCGCGACAAAGATCCCCGGCGTCAATCCCCGCTCGGCCTGGACCAGCACCGGACCGATGCGCAGTCGAATCAATCCCATGCGCGGGGTCAGTCGCATCACCATCCACCACGAAGGCATGCCCACGGCCTTCACCGCCACCGGACGCGATGCCACCCGGACTCGGCTGGAGTTGATCCGCAACAGCCACGTCAACCACCGCAAATGGGCTGACATCGGCTACCACTTCATCGTCGATCGTGCCGGTCGTGTCTGGACAGGGCGATCGCTGGCCTACCAGGGGGCGCACGTCAAAAACGAAAACGAGAACAACATCGGCGTGATGTGTCTGGGCAACTTCGAGATCCAGACGCCCTCCGCCGCACAGGTCACTGCATTGGAAAACTTCGTCCGCGATCTGCGCCGCCGCTATCGGGTTACCGAAGCCCGCATCTACACTCACCGCGAACTCGGCTTGACCACCTGCCCCGGCCGCAATCTCCAGCCCCGGATCGACTGGATGCGCAAGTACAAGAAGTTCGCCTGAACCGCCGCATCACCCTGCGTCACGTCCGGCTTGTGCTGTTTTTCTTGCGCCGGCGTCATGCGCCCGGACACGCCACGGCAGGCATGATATCCTGTTGGCCCCAACAGACGGAGATACCGACCATGGCCGACGGACGTGAATATTCGTCGCAGCAGCGCAAGGCGATCGGCAACTACTACGACAACATCGATACGATCGTCGCGCAGAAGCTGGGCGAGATCGTCAGCGATCTCTATTTACAGGAAGACCCTTGCCGGGCCGGTTCGCTGTGGAAGAGCGCCTTGACGCAGTTGAAGAAGACCAAGGCCGACATGAATCACGTCAACAACGTGGTTGCTTCGCGGGACGTGGAGAAACTGGCCGCCCTGGTGAACGAACTGACGGCCGATCCCGGTGCGGCGGCGAAACGCCAGGCCGAGACCGCCATCGACGAAGCGACATTACACAAGGCCATGCGCGCCTTCCGCACCAAGCTCAAGGCCACGCAACTCGATGAAGATTCACGGCTTGGCGTGGGGCCGCTCAGCAGCGAGAAGGGGAAGGTGGATGGGATCGAACCGCCGCGCGAGTTTCCCGCGGCCGTCTGGTCGGAGCTGGTTCGCCGGGGTGAACTGCGCAAAGCCCGCGGAGGATTCTACGAGTTGGTGTGATCAATCTTCCGGCGGATCGTTGCTGACCAGGGTGTGATAAGCATCGTATAGTCGCTGTGTGATCGGGCCCGGTTGGCCTTCCCCGATGGTCTTGCTGTCGATCACGGTCACGGGGACCACCTCTGCAGCCGAGCCGGTGAGAAAGCATTCGTCGGCGGCGTAGAGTTGTTCGATCTTGAAATCCCGCTCGGCGGCGGGGATCGATTGCTTTGCGGCCAATTCCAACACCAGCGAGCGCGTGATCCCCGGCAGAATCCCCGCCGACAACGGCGGCGTGATCAACTGACCATCCTTCACCATGAACAGGTTGTCACCGGTGCATTCGGCGACGTTGTCGTCCTGGTTGAGCATGATCGCTTCAAGCACCTCGGCTTTGATCGCTTCCACCTTCGCAAAAATATTGTTCAGGTAGTTCATGCTTTTGACGGCCGGATGCATGGCTTGGGGATGGTTGCGGCGTGTTTTGGCCGTGATGATTTTCAAGCCGTACTCGTAGTATTCCTGCGGGTAGAGCTGGATGCCATCGGCGATGATGAAAACGGTCGGCTGATCGCAGAGATAAGGATTGAGCCCCAGCGTTCCGACGCCGCGCGTGACAACCAGTCGGATGTATCCGGACTCCAGTCCGTTGGCGACCACGGTTCGGCGGGTCGCCTCGAACAGTTCATCGATCGAGTAGGGGATGGGCAAATCGATGATGGCCGCCCCGTCGTACAGCCGTTTCAGATGGGTGCGGAGTTTGAAGACCTTGGCCTGGTAGATGCGGATGCCCTCGAACACGCCATCGCCGTATAACAGGCCGTGATCAAACACGCTGACCTTCGCCTGATCGGCGGGGATCAGTTCACCGTTGAACCAGATCAGCTTTTCGGTCACGGGTGTTCTCCTTGGCGTTCTGGTTCGGCCGGTGGTGTGCCCATGATAATAAAGGCGGCCGGTTGTGCATTACGGGCCGCCTGATCGTACCGGTATATCGGATCCGGTTAATGCGTTGCGGCGCCGGCTTTTTCTACGATGGCGTCGAACGTGGCCGGATCGACGATGGCGATTTCACTGAGCATCTTGCGGTTGAGTTGAATCTCGGCGGCCTTCAGACCGGCCATCAGGATGCTGTAGCGTGTGCCGCGCATGCGGCAGGCCGCGGTGATGCGGGTGATCCACAGACGCCGGAAATCTCGCTTGCGGTTGCGGCGGTCACGGTAGGCATACGCCCCGGCCTTGAGCACGGCTTCCTGGACGCGACGCCACTGCGTGCGACGGGCGCCCTGGTAACCCTTGACCTTTTTGAAAACGCGAACCTTGGCTTGACGCCGAGCGGCGCCCTTGCGTGCGCGAGGCATGGTTGGCTCCTTTCACGCGGTGACGGGACCCCTGTGGGATTTTTCAACCCGGCCCGCAGTGAGTGGGGGTGCTCAGTCAGCACCCTTCAGGTGAGTATGCAACACCTTCTCGAGTTTCTTGGCCACCGATTTCTCGCAAACCTTCTTGTTTCGCTTGCTGCGGGTGGCATCGCCCGACATGGTGCTGTTCAGGTGGCTCTTGCCGCTGGCCCGGTGGACGACCTTGCCGGATGCGGTGATCTTGATCCGCTTGCTCAAACCTTTATGCGTTTTGACCTTGGGCATCGGGTCGTCCTTTCGTAGTGGGTCGAGCCATGCATGATAACACAGAGTCGGTTCGTAATGCAACCGCCCACCTCGCAGGCAGGCGAGACAACGGGGACCTCGGAAGGGAGTGGTAGCAAAAAATTAACTTGACAATGCGGCCCCCATGGTGAAGATCAGAACAACTATTTCCCCTGGAGGACACCGTGGGACAACCTGCCGACCTCGACCACACTTACCACCGACTTGGGGAACATTCATGAAGTGCAGAACACTTTCCATCGTTGCCGCCTTTGCATTGCTTACCGTTGTTACATCCTCAGCCCAGGCGATGTACCACACCGGAATGGGCCGATTCATGCAACGCGATCCCGGGCCGGGTGGTATTGGGTCAACTGCACGCGTTGGTTCAGCCGGTCGTATGGGCGCAGCGTCAAGAATCGGTTCTGCAGGAGCAGTTACTGCCGGGGGCGGCTTTATTCAACGCGATCCGATCAGGCAATATGCCGATGGGATGAATTTGTATCAATATGTGAGAAGCGATCCTGTGATTGGGCTAGATCCGTCTGGGACATTCACGTATCCAGGGCCGATTCTAACTCCCGGTGGTCCCCTGGGTGAAGACGGTTACTCGATCATTTGTGGAAACATCGCTTACAATCCAGAGAGGCAATGCTGCGTTAATGGCATCATATATGCTAATTCTAGCCCTGAATGTAGAAAAGGAACTAATCCTGACATGACCGGCTTTGTGGTAGCTGGCAGAAAGATTAATGAAGACGCACCTGGCGCAAGTGGAGCTAATGCTCTGGGAATTTTACATACAGACGTATATTACAATGGCTACCAAATTCGAGTTGGATTTGCTGGAGCAGCGAATGCTGGCGACGTCACCGATTTTTCGGATTATCGTGTATGGCCACTCTCTCAAACATCGAAAGGTTGTCTAGAATATGGAGACTACAAAGATACTCCGTGTAGTTCAGCAACAGATTATAACATTATTAATTGTATTCAAAACGCACCCTCCGGAAGAGGAGGTGTTACAGTACTTGAAAATTGTCAGACAGATTGCGAGCAAGCCGTAAGGGGTTGTTGCCTTAAGGGTTTTATTGCGGTGTCTAGAACCATTACAGATTTAGGGGAAGTCATGATACGACCTCCTATGTGGGGCCGGTGGTGAGATTAGACAGGCTAACAATCTAAGGCATGCATAAAAAAACGTTTATACAACCGATTGCCATCGCATGTGTGATATTGGGTATTGGTGGTGTATTTGTATGGGTCATTTTTTCGATTCAACACGCGATTAAGGCCGAGAATCATTTCCAAGCAGTCTTTTTGACCACACAAGCAATTAGCAAGTATGCTGAAAAGCATTCCGGAATGCTACCAAAATCATGGGGTGATATCGAACACATTCCGATTGATAGCAAGACATTTCACGATTGGAATACCGTCAGGGGGTACGTTATTATTACTTTCTCCCACTTACACCCGGATAATAAATCATTTATGGAATCTATCAAACCACGTGGTCCGTGCTATGAATATAATGATCTTATGATAATGTTACAGGATAACTTGAGAGGGATTCTTCGGGAGCATGAGTAATAACATCAACCATGGTCACATCACAGGACGGAAGGGCAAGCTTCTCCAGCAGCCAGTTGAAGCCCGCAGCATGCACACCTATGTCTGTGGTGGAACAGGAACGGGCAAATCCAAATTCCTTGAATACCTTATCCGCCAGGGCATCCGGGCTTTTGCGGAAAAATAAATCCCGCCGGCTGTTATTCAATCCGCGGTAGTGTCCGTTATGCTGCGAACTCGTAATTGGGCGGTCACCGGGGGCTGGACTTGCCAATCCCGCCCGATGCTGTTCTGCTAATGTCATGGGCCAGCCGATCAGCGTCTGCATTCTGGCATACAACGCCGCCGACCACCTCGCCCAGGCCCTGCAATCGGCCAAAAAGTGGGACTGGTGTCGGGAAATCCTCGTCTTTGACTCCGGCTCGACCGACGACACCGTGGCCATCGCCGAGCATTACGCTGACCGCGTGGAGCATCACGACTGGGTGGATTTCGGGACCAACCGGCAGAAAATCGTCGCCGCCGCGGCCCACGACTGGGTGTTCGTGCTCGACAGCGATGAGCAGATCACCGACGCACTGGGCCGGGAGATCGCCGACCTGTCCGACGCCATTCTTCAGAGCCATGCGGTGATGAGCATGCCGCGTCGCAATTACATCTTTCGTCAGCACGTGCGGGCATACGATCCGGACCGGGTACAGCGCTTGTTCGACCGCCGCCGGATCGACTGGCAGATGGACGTGGTGCACGACACGATCCAGCCGCAGCAGGGACAGGTGTTGCCGTTGAAAGGGGCCCTGCTGCACAAGGCGCAAAGCGATGTCTTTTCTGATTTCTTCGATGGCAAGCGTTACGCCGATCGCACCGAGGCGCTGGCGCAGCAGATGTACGACCGGGGCCGGCGGGTCACCTACCTGGATTTACTTCTTCGGCCGGCGTTGATGTTCTGGAAATACTACCTGCTGAAGGGCGGTATCCTTCAGGGCAGCTTCGGCTTGAACATCGCCTGGAAAGCGGCGTTCTCCAATCACCTGAAATACGCCCGGCTCTGGCATCTCCAGCAGAAGAAAAAGAACCCCTCATGACCGCTCGCCTGCCCTTCAATCCGCAGGATGTGCCCGATCGCGATATCGGTAAACCCGCCAGACGGGAACGCGCGCAGAAGGATTCGTCTCAACCCGATGCGCTGACCGTCAGCGATCTGACGGACCTGATCAAGGGCGTATTGATCGAGCGCATGCCGGTGCCGCTGCGCGTGGTGGGGGAGGTGTCCAATCTGCGCGAGCGCAACGGACACTGGTTCCTTTCGCTCAAGGACGAGCAGAACGTAATCGACGCGGTGGTCTGGGCCTCCACGGCTCGTCGGCTGGCCTTCCAGCCCGAGCAGGGCCAGCAGGTGCTGGCGACGGGTAAGTGCGATTACTACGGCCCGCAGGGCAAACTCCAACTCTATCTCGATCGCATCGATCCCATCGGGGAAGGCGCGCTGGAACGTCGCCTGCGCCAGTTGATGGACAAGCTCCGCGAAGCCGGCTACTTCGCACCGGAGCGCAAGCGGCCCTTGCCGGTATTTCCCGAGCGGATCGCGGTGATCACCAGCAAGAGCGGCGCGGCGCTGCAGGATGTGATCCGCACCGCGCAGCAACGTTGGGTGGGATGTCGGTTGTTCCTGCTGGACGTGCGCGTACAGGGAGACGAAGCGGCGGACGAGATCGCTGGGGTCATCCGATGGTTGAGCAAGCACCACGGACGGCTTGGGATCGACGCGGCTGTCGTGACGCGCGGCGGGGGATCGTTGGAAGACCTGTGGTGTTTCAACGAGCCGATCGTTGCGGAGGCGATCTACCATGCGACGCTGCCGATCGTGGCGGCGATCGGGCACGAAACCGATACCACCATCGCCGAACTCGTCGCCGATCTGCGCTGCTCCACACCCACCCAGGCCGCCGCTCAACTGGTTCCCGATGCCCGGGCCGAGCAGCGTCACCTGGCCCAGTTCGCCGATGCGCTGGCGACGGCGTTGCGACGCCACGCCATGAGAAACCGTCAACACCTGGATTCGCTGGCTCGCCACGAAATGTTCCGCCGTCCGGATCGTCTGCTGGATCGGCCACGCCGGCGCTGGGAGAATGCCGGCCGTCAGTTGCCGGCTGCGCTTCGACGAGCCGCCCAGTCACAGCGGAGCCATCTCGAGCACCTTCGGCTGCGCCTGGAATCGGTCGGGCCGGGCAGTGTTTTGCAACGCGGCTTCAGCTACACCACCGACTCCCGCGGCCGGGTGATCCGCTCGGTCGACCAGGTCCGCCCCGGCCAGACCCTGCGCACCCAACTGACCGATGGGGCGATTGACTGCCATGTGGAGCGAATCCAGACCTCGCGGGCGTCGGACTCGGTCCCGAAAGGCCGTTCTGTCGGCAAGGCAAAGCCGAAATCCGATTCCGTCGAGTCCGGCGGCCTTTTCGATGACTGCCCTTGATTTTCAACCGTGGATGAGGATAATGCTCTGTTTCCATCCGCCCGACAGGCAAACGTAAGCAGAGGATTTCGTACCCATGGCACACACGCTCTCGGCCAAAAAACGCATGCGTCAGAACGCGAAAAGCCGCGCCTTGAATCGTTGGCGCAAGCGGCAGATCCACGGCGAGGTGCGCGACTTCCTCGAAGCGGTTCAGACAGGCGATGCCGCCTCCGCCGAGCAGGCATACAAGAAAGCCGCCCGCACGCTGGACAAGGTGGCCGCCAAGGGCACGATCCACAAAAACGCCGCGGCGCGCCGCAAGAGCCGCCTCGCCAAACGCCTCAACGCCATGACAAAATCCGACTCCTGAGTCGGCCCATCCCTTGGCCCGTAGTTCAACTGGCAGAACGCTTGATTCTGGTTCAAGAGGTTGAAGGTTCGAGTCCTTCCGGGCCAGTTCCCCGTCAAAACCGCGGCTTCCGCTTCAGGATTTATTGCTCAGTCATGCGCCCGGTCATACAATGCCGATGTGTGAAGAGGGTGTTCCTTGGAATCGGTGATGGTTTATGAAATGCGATAAGTGCAACAAGCCGGCCACCGTCCACCTGATCGAAATCCAGAACGGGCAGAAGATCGAAAAGCACCTCTGCGAGGAGCACGCGGCCGAGGAGGGCATCGCCGTCAAGGTGGACAACCAGCCCATCAACGACCTGCTGGAAAAATTCGTACTCAAGCAGACCGGCCAGAAGGAAACGGCCGCGGACCCGCAGTGCGACGCCTGCGGCACCACGTGGAGTGCCTTCCGCAAGACGGGGCTGCTGGGCTGCTCGACATGCTATGTCGCCTTTGAAAGCGCCCTGATGCCTTTGCTGGAGCGGGCGCATCCGGACGGGGCCAATCGTCATCTGGGCAAGGTCCCCCAATCGCGCGGCACCGATGAGCACCGCCACCAGCGTCTGCTCCGCCTGCGACGGGAACTGGACGAAGCGGTCAGTCTGGAGCAGTACGAACGGGCGGCCAATCTGCGCGACCAGGTCCGTGAGGTCGAGGAAGATCGCGATGAACCTGCCTGAAGTTACTCGGCAAGCCAGTCCGTGGGTGCGCGAGTCAGGTCCGCACGGCGATGTCGTGTTGTCGAGCCGGGTGCGCCTGGCGCGGAACGTCGCCGGATTCCCGTTCACCAACCGGGCCTCCGACGTCCAACGCCAGGAACTGCTGAACGCCTGCCGCGAGAGTATTTTTCAAAGTCCCCTGGCCGAGCGGCTCATCTGGGTCGATCTGCTGGAAAGCAGCAAGCAGGACCGGCAGATTCTTTACGAGCGTCACCTGATCTCCCGTCAGCACAGCCACGGCCAGGTGCCGCGCGGCGTCGTGCTGGCCACGGATGAATCGTTCGCCATCATGATCAACGAGGAAGACCACCTGCGCATCCAGGTGATCAAGGCGGGATTGCAGCTCGATGATGTCTACGCCAAGGCCGATCAGATCGACGACCTGCTCGAATCCCGCCTCGAACCGGCCTACTCGGCCAAGCTGGGATACCTGACGGCCTGTCCGACGAATGTGGGGACGGGGATTCGCGTCTCGGTGATGCTGCATCTGCCCGGACTGAAGATCACCGGTGAGATCGAAAAAGTCCGCCGCGCTGCGCGCGAGCTGAATTTGGCCATACGAGGTTTTTACGGGGAGGGCACCGAGGCCGTCGGCGACTTCTTCCAGATTTCCAACCAGACTACGCTGGGTCGCACCGAACGGGAAATCCTGCGCGATTTTCAGGAGGGCGTGATCCCCCAGATCATCGAGTACGAACACAACGCCCGACATGCCCTGGCGGAGCGACGATCGACGCTGCTCGAAGACCGCCTGCAACGGGCGTACGGCCTGCTCACCCATGCACGGCTGCTGTCGAGCGAGGAGGCGGCCTGCCTGCTCAGCTATCTGCGACTGGGCGTGGGCATGGGGTGCATACCCGGCGTGGAACTGACCACCATCAACGAACTGTTCGTCCTCATCCAACCGGCCCACCTGCAGCGCATCGCCCGGGAGAAGTTCACCGGCGACGAGCGCCGCGAATTTCGCGCCAGGTTCGTTCGCGAACGCCTGTCCGGTCCGCCATCCAATTAACTTGGAGCACCAATCAGGATGCCGGTTCGCGTCCGACCGATGGCACCCCAGTCACTCAAGTATATCGTTTAGAGCATCTTGCGTCATTAATGCCGGGTTTGTACGAGCCGCGCCCGTGAGGAAGCGGTCTGCACAACGCGCATCTCCGAGGGAGTGCGTGCGGTCATTCGCCGCAGCCCACTTTGCGGAAGACCGCGAAAGTGGGGTGCCCGGCGGATCAACGGCCTGACGACCGCTCCGTCACCGTCGCGGCTCGTTCGGACCGGACACAAACCATGCAAGACGCTCTAGCATTCTTGGGTTC
>JANQHK010000045.1 GCA_028282685.1 Phycisphaeraceae bacterium | reverse complement strand
CCTCGGCCATTAGAGCATCTTGCGTCATTCATGCCGGGCTTGTACGAGCCGCGCCCGTGAGGAAGCGGTCCGCACAACGCCCGAATCCGGCGGAGTATGAGCGGTCATTTGCCCGCGGGAGAGCGGAGAGTCGGACGCGGATCAACGGCCCGACGACCGCTCCCTCACCGTCGCGGCTCGTTCGGACCGGACACAAACCATGCAAGACGCTCTAGCCCAAGACTCAGGACTCAAGTCTCAAGACCCCGAACTCAAACCCCCGCAGCATTTTTTCCGCTTGTTGCGCACGGCCCATTGTTTTTCGGGATCGGCCAAGTCCATTCGGTGCACACCGCCGGGGAAATGATCCTGCAATTTCAGGCCATGTTCCTGCATGCCCGGCCGTTGGTAAGAAGTTCGTGAAGGACGGCATGGTCATCGGCAAGCCGGAGAAAGCCGCCGCGAAATCCAGACACGCACAACGCGGTGGCCGCGAGCGACTGCGTGTTATTGTTTGACCGATTTGGTCTCCAGCTTCTCGAGCAGGCGCTGGGTGAAGTCCCAGAGATTGTCGGAGCGGAAGGCGGTGGCGGTGCCGAAGTGGTTGGCGGTGCGTTGATGCTGCGACCAGTGATTCTGGCATTGGCGGATGGCGTTGGCGGCCGAGCGCGCCAGCTCCACATCGTCCCCGCGGTGCGAGCGCCGGTAGCGCGTTAATCCGTCCAGCAGCGCGCCCAGCGATTGCGCCAGGGTCTGCCCATATTGCAGGCAATGGATCGGCAACTCCTCGGCTTCGCCGTTCGCATCGGCAGCGCACTTCAAGAGCATGCGGTAATCCTCGGCCAACCGGTCGGCGGCGCGCTGCTTTTCGGCCACGGCTTCGTCCAATGCCGAGTCGGGCAGACGCTGCATGATCGACCAGGCGGCCTCGGCATCGATCACATCGTCCTGCACCACATCGCCCGAGGGATACCAGGGGTCCATGCGATTGCGCGCGTACGGACCGATATAAAACATCTCCAGCATGTTGGCCGCGGAATGTTCGAGCACGTCGAGCAGCGCCGCGGCGAGGGCGGTATCCTTGCAACCCAGACGCTGATCGATCCACTGCCGGGCCAGCACGCGGGGATCGGCGGAGGGATCGACGGCCAGTTGCGGCGCCGCGTAGACATTCGCGTCGATCCACGTTTCGTCATTGACGTACGGTCCCTGCCAGCCGCCGCCTCTCACCCACGCCCACAGACCGGCCAGGTTCACCCGCCGACTGATCTGCGCCAGGCCCATCGGCTCGGCCGTCTCGGGCATCCCCCCGGCCCAGAGCGGCGCCTGGTAGTTCGGCAACGCCCCTTTGCCTTCGTACTCGCGCTGGCATTGCAATTCGTAAAGGATCGGCCGATCCCCGCAAACCAGCGAAGCAGGATTCCAGTTCTGGTACCGCCAGAAGTCGGTATGGGTGAACTTGAATGAGAGGATCAGGCGATCGTCTTCGGGCAACTGCTGCATGACGCGCCCGCAGAGATCCGGATCGTCGTGCAGCCCGCCGGGTCGCAGGTTCCAGCCGCGCACGATGAGTCGGCGGTCGAGCTTCTGGACCACCAGTTCGTAAAAGTAACGGATGAATCGGACCAGCCGCGCGGTGCGTCCCAGTCGATTGCAGCGCGCGCAGTGCGGAGCGTAGAGATCGTTGCCAACCAGGTAGTCCAAGCGATGGGCATCGGTATCGCCCAGCCGCAGGACCACGCCCTCCACGCCGTCGATCCGCGCCAGCAGGTCTTCCAGGCAGCGTCCGCTGCGATGGAGCATTTCATCGGAAGCCGGGCAGAGGCAATGCGGCTGACGGACGCAACTCATCCCCCCGCCGACCAGTTCCTGCGCCAGCGCCGGGGCGTCGTAATTCAGCCACAGCCCCAGCCCCGCCGCGGAAGCGCGCCCCGCCAGTTGTTCGACCTGCTCGTAAAGTTCGCCGACCCAGCGGCGCATCTCCTCGTTTTCCAGGCAATCCGGACCCATCAATCCACTCAGGCCGGAGGACTGATACGCCACCAGACCGGTATAACCGAGCTTGCGCAACTCGGTCAGATCGCGGTAACGGGTCTCGGCCGGCGGTTCGCCGGGGTTATCCAGAATGGTCGCCAAGACGAGCATGCCGCTTTTTGTAGCAGCTTCGACGGGTATTTGCCACAGCAGACACGGATGCAAAGCCCGTGCCGGGAAATTGGATCAATCCGCTTCATCCACCAGGTGTACCTGATCCTGATCGCCGATGCGGACCAGACCCAGTTCTTTCAATGCGATCAGTGCCGCATTCTGCTCGGCCTGCTTCTTCGATTGGCCCCAGGCCGAATCGCATCGCCGTCCCTCGATCGCCACGCAGACTTCAAAACACTTGGCGTGGTCCGGGCCCTTCTCATCAAGCAGCAGATATTCCGGCAGGCCGGTCAGGTGGCGTTGGGCGTACTGCTGGAGCAGGGACTTGAAGTTCTGCTGGTGGGCGGAAGCGGCGGCATCTTCGATGTGGTCGGTCATGGTGCGCAGAATGAACTGGCGCGCCAGCTCCAGACCGCCATCAAGATAGATCCCCGCGACGATCGATTCGTACACCCCCGCCGCCAGCGAGGCCGGCAGTTCGCCGTTCATCCCCTTGCCCAGGATCAGCAGCTCGCTCAGGCCGATCTCGTCGCTGACCCGGGCGCAGGTACGTCGGCTGACGACGGCGGACTTGATCTTGGTCAGCTCGCCTTCGTGTTCTTCGGGAAAGAGCGTGAACAGGTGTTCGCAGACCACGTAACCGAGGATCGCATCTCCGAGAAACTCCAGCCGCTCGTTGGATTGCAGGTAATCGTCGGCGACGGAGGAATGGGTCAGGGCGCGGTCGAGCAGAGCAGCGTCCTGGAATCGGTAGCCGAGAGTCTGTTCGGCCCGGTCGATGATGTCCTGGCTGGGTTGAGACATGGGTCAAGTCACCGATGCGCTGTTCAGTATCGATCACCCCTTGCGCTTGTCAATATCGAGGCGTGCGTCTAAGTTTACAGAAATGCAAAGTCAACGCACAATCATTGCTTTCCTGCTGGCGGCGGTGGCGGTGTTGACCGGGCCTTCCTGCTCCGCAGACGAGCAGGCCCCAACGCCCTTCAATCCCCGCCGACACATGGGCATCGACGAGATCAAACCGGGCATGACCGGCTACGGTTTGAGCGTCTTCCAAGGCACAACAATCGAGACCTTCGATGTCGAAGTGCTCTCGGTCGAGCACGGACGTCGACCGGGCAAAAGCGTGATCTGGGTCCGCTGTACGGACGAGCGGATGCAGAAGCTGGGGCCGGTGCGCGGCATGAGCGGCTCGCCGATCTTCCTCTGGCCGGATGGGGCCGCAACGCGCAAGCCGGGCGAAGGCGGAAGAATGATCGGCGCGTTCGCGTACGGATTCCCGATGGGCAAAGACTGCATGGTGGGCGTGCAGCCGATCGTGCAGATGCTGGAAGCCGGCGACCGCGCCGAAATGCCGACAGACGGACAGGCCAACGACCAGACCGGCGCCCGGGGGCATGCCGCGGACCGATTGATCCAAGCCGCTCAACACAGCGCGCTGACCAACGGCATTCATGCCGACCGACTGTGGCGATTGAAGATGATGCGGCGGATGCTGGGAACCCACACGGACAACGCGACGGACAATCCCGTCCCCGCGATGGAATCGAGCATCACGCGCCCTTCCGTCGATGTGATGCAACCGATGCTGCTGCCCGTGCGCATCGGCTCAACGCAACTGGCGCAGCGCATGGCGCCGATGCTCCGCACGCTGGGGTTGGCGGCCGTGGGAGGCAGCGGCGGCGGCCGAGCGCCCCGGTGGATCGATCCGGCGAAGGTGAAATACCAGCCCGGCGGCGTGCTGGCCGTGCCGATCGTGCAGGGCGATGTGAACATGGCGGCGATCGGCACCATCACCGAAGTGCTCGACGATGGGACGATTCTGGCGTTTGGCCATGCAATGCGAGGCCAGGGCAAGTTGAACGTGCCCATCGCGCCCGGCTTCGTTCACTACGTCCAGCCGAGTCTGAACGCCAGCTTCAAGTTGGGCGGCGCGCTGCCGGCGCGCGGCGCGCTGGTGAACGATGAAGTGGCCGCGGTGGTCGGCAAGCCCACAGCCAAGGCCAAACTCGTGCCCTCAACGGTGCAGGTGGTCTGGCCCGATCCCACAAAAACGCACCGGTTCAATTACCGGATGGCCGACGACCGGGTATACCTTCCCACGGCCGCGGCCTTCACTCTCTCCGCCTCGCTCGCCGCCGATACCGCTCCGCCGATCGAAAGCACGGTGATCGTCCGCTCGACCCTGCAATTTGAAGGCGACCGCACCATCGAATACCGCGGGATGGACTCGTCGGGCGGGATGATGGCGATGTCGGAATTGCCCGGGTTCGTCAGCGTGATGGGAGACAATCCGTACCAGCGCGTGAAGCTGCGCTCAATAAAAAGTCGCGTCGAGGTGGTCGAGCAGGTTCGCCTGTCGATGATTGAAAATGTGCACCTGACGCGCCAACGATACCAACCGGGCCAGACGATCGCCGTTTCCGTCGATCTCAAACCATTCCGCGGCAGGACGCAGACAAAGAAAATCGCCATCGCCCTGCCTCCCGATCTGCCGGAGGGCGAGTATCCGCTGGTGATCGGCGGCGCACCGACGTACGTGCAGGCCTACCAGGAAGCGCACCCGGAAGTGGCGCACATCGAATCCGTGGACGACCTCTACCAGGCGCTGCGCTGGATGAACTCGATCAAGGACGATGCGCTGTATGCCGTGATGGCGCTGCCCGATCGCCCGGGACTGAGGATCGGCCGGACCACCCTGCCGCGGATGCCCGGCTCGCGCGGAGCGTTGATGAAAAAT
>JANQHK010000034.1 GCA_028282685.1 Phycisphaeraceae bacterium | reverse complement strand
GATTGTCACCACCGTCGTCGGCCTGTTGCTGGCGGGGTACGGGATATGGATGTTCAGCCAGCGCAGCACCCTGCCCGAGACGGGCATGCTGGATCACGGCTGGCTGCTGGATCGCATCTGGCACCTGATCTCGCCGGTGATCGTGATGGTGTATTCCGGCTTCGCGTTCACCAGCAAGCTGATGCGTTCGGCCCTGCTGGAAAACCTGTCGGCCGATTACGTGCGCACCGCGCGGGCCAAGGGCGTGGCCGACCGCGTCGTGCTCTGGGCGCATGCATTTCGCAACTCCCTGATCCCGCTGATCACCGTCGCCGCCAGTATCCTGCCGCTGCTGCTGGTCGGCTCGATTATCACCGAATCGATCTTCTCCATCCATGGCATGGGCTACCTGACGGTGGAAGCGGTCAGAAGCCGTGACCGCGAACTGGTGATGGCCGGGGCCCTGATCGGCGGCATCCTGAGCATGATTTCGATTTTAATCGCGGACATCTGTTACGCCATTGCCGATCCGCGTGTCAGTTACGAGTAACCATGACCACCACGACCGCAGACATTTCCGATGCCCCGAAGCTGGCCGAAAAGCCGCGCCGTACATACATGCAGCAGGTGTTGCAAGACACGCTGACGCGCCTGGGCGCACGGTTCGGGTTGGCGTGGGTGGTGGTGGCCGCGGCGCTGGCGATCTTTGCTCCGTTTCTGGCCAACAGTCTCCCCCTGGTCATGAAGACCGATCAGGGCATTGCTTTTCCCCTGTTCCGGTACCTTTCCGCCGTCGACCTGATCCTGCTTGTCTGTACGTTCGCAGCGATCGTTCTGTTATGCCTGAGGAAGATTTCTGCGCGCACGCGCTGGCGAATCTTATTCGCGATCGGGGTGGTGATCACACCCATCGCCGTGACAACCGTGAACCCGCCGGACCTGGTCACCGCGCCGGGGTGGCCGGACAAGGGTTACCACATCTATCGCGATATGGATAAGGCAGGCAAGATCGAATGGGCCTTGTACGCACCGATCGCCTACTCGCCGACCGACCGTCTGCGCGACCAGACCGGTCAACGCCTGCTGCCGCCCGGCGCCGTCCATTGGCTGGGGACGGACTCCAACAACCAGGACATCGCCAGCCGCATCATCCACGCCACGCGCATCGCTCTGTCGATCGGATTCGTCGCCACGTCCATCGCGGTGGTGGTCGGGGTGATCCTCGGTGGAATCATGGGGTACTTCGCCGGCGTCATCGACCTGCTGGGCATGCGCCTGATCGAAATCTTCCAGTCCATTCCGCAGTTGCTGTTGCTGCTGATCCTGGTCGCCACGATCGATGACCGCGGGCCTCGGATGCTCTATTTCATGATGGTCATCATTGGATTGACCAGTTGGCCAGGGTATGCCCGTTTCACGCGCGCGGAATTCCTGAAACTCCGCAAACAGGACTTCGTGCAGGCGGCGATCGCGTGCGGATTGTCGACCCGCTCGATCCTCTTCCGCCACCTGCTGCCCAACGGCGTGGCGCCGGTGCTGGTCACCGCCAGCTTCGGTATCGCCTCGGCGATCTTCATTGAATCCACGCTCTCGTTCCTTGGACTGGGACTACAGGACCAACCCTCCTGGGGGCAGATGCTCTCCGAAGCCATCGACGCCGGAGGATTCTACTGGTGGATCGGCACCTTCCCCGGCATCGCGATCTTCCTGACGGTGTTCGCTTACAACCTCATCGGCGAAGCGCTGCGCGACGCCATCGATCCGCACACCAAGAAGGCCAAGGCGTTGTGAGAATGGCACGGAAAGGACGGAGGAGATGTATAGCGGGCGATCGAAGATCGACTGGCCACCAACCACCAGCCATTATAAAGTGTTGATCCCATGAGTACCGAGCAACCGCTACTGACCATCGACGACTTGGGCGTCAGCTTCATGACCGGAGGGGCCGGAGTCCAGGCCGTCAACGGCGTGGGCATGACCGTCTATCCCCGGCAGACGCTGGCGGTGGTCGGTGAGAGCGGTTCGGGCAAATCGGTCACCGCGCTGTCGACGCTGAAACTGATCCCCACGCCCCCGGGCCGATACGACAGCGGCCGCATCTTGTTCGACGGCAGCAACCTGCTCGATTTCAGCGAGCGCCAGATGCAGCGCATCCGCGGCAACGATATCGCCATGATCTTCCAGGAGCCGATGACTTCCCTGAATCCGGTGTACACCGTCGGCGACCAGATTCTCGAAGCCATCTTCCTGCACCAGAAAGTGAACCGTGCGCGTGCGATCGACATCGCCACCGAATCGCTGGAGGCGGTCGGCATCGCCGAGCCCCGTCGCCGGCTGGACGAATACCCCCACCAGATGTCCGGCGGAATGCGGCAGCGGATCATGATCGCCATGGCGCTGGCCTGCCAGCCGCGCCTGCTCCTGGCCGACGAACCGACCACCGCGCTCGACGTGACCATCCAGGCACAGATACTCGAGCTGCTGCGCACGCTCCAGACCGAGCGCGACATGGCCATCATGCTGATCACGCACGACCTGGGCGTGGTGGCGGAGAATGCCGACGTCGTCGCCGTCATGTATGCCGGGCGCATCGTCGAATACGGAACGGTGAACGATATCTTTGAAACGCCGATCCATCCCTATACGCACGGCCTGCTCAATTCGATGCCGGCACTGGGCGAAGGCCGCCACCGCCTGCAGACCGTCCTCGACGTGACCCCGGACAGCAGCCGCCTGCCTGCCGGGTATACCTTCACGCCACACGAACAGGCGCCGCGCCGACCGATCGAGCAGTTCCCGATTCTCTCCACGCTGGTCGAGGGCCGGGACAATCCGATGGTTCGCTTTCTGTTCGACACCGCCATGCGCGCTCCGCTGCTCTACGAGCTGAAACCGCAGCATTGGGTCGCATGCTGGCGGGAAGACGGGTACGATACGGAACAGACGATTCGGCCTGACTTGGCGTTCCGCCGCGAATCCGCTGCGGTCGCCGGTTAAGACCTTGCGGGCAGAGCCGCCGCATCGATAGCGGAAGTGGAGTCGCCATGTCCCGTGCGCCCTACCGCAACCCGATTGAGCCGGAGCGCATTTCGTTGCGTGATCCGTACATCCTGGCGCATCCGAACGGCTACTACCTTTACGGCACCACGCGCAGCCCGTGGGACACCGCCGGCGACGGCTTCGACGCCTGGTTCAGCCGCGATCTGATTCACTGGGCCTTCTCCGGGCAAATCTACGAACGACCCGACCATCCCACCTGGAACGCCTACCAATTCTGGGCGCCGGAGGTCTACGAGCGTAACGGCCGCTACTATCTGTTCTACTCGGCCAACAGCGCCGAAGCGCACCGCGGGATCGGCGTGGCGGTCAGCAATTCCCCGCTGGGGCCTTTTCTCGATCTGTCCCAACAGCCGCTGACGCCGATGACGATGGATTGCGTCGATCCGCACCTGTACACCGACGCCGGGGGCACGCATTGGCTGTTCTATGTCAACGAATGGGCTCAGGCCGGGGATTGCCGCGTGTTCGTGCAGCCGCTGTCCGGCGACCTGATGCGCCTGGTCGACGAACCGATTGCCCTGCTCACCGCCGCCGATGCGCCGTGGTCGCAGCCGATCGCCGCCGACGACGTCACCGGGCGCATCCTCGAAGGTCCCGCCCTCATCGAGCACGACCACCGCTTCTACCTCATGCTCTCGGCCATGGGAGAAAACGGGTACTGCGTCGGGTATTTCACCGCGGAAACGCTGACCGGGCCGTGGATCGATCACGGCGTGGTGATCCGCAACGACGGCGGACACAACTGCGTCTTCCTCGGCCCCGACCAGCAAACCCTCTACACCGCATACCACTCACCCAACGGACCGGCCGGCGAAGAGAAGCTCTGCATCGATGAAATCCGCTTCGCCGAGGACGGCACGCTGACCGTCGACGAATCGCGCGAAGAAGAACGTAACATCCACCTGCCTTAGTTTTACCTCCACGATTTCCGCAGAGTCGAACCTCACCGGTTATCCAGCGTAAGAAGTGATATGTCGTCCGATACCGCAAACCATGGCGAGCGTGGCCGAACTTCACACCGCATCGGCCGAATCCTGCTGAACTACGCGCGTCTTGTGATCGTAATGGTGGCGCTATCCGCCGCAGCGGCATGCTTCGGTAGATTCAACCTGTACTGTGAATTGTTCAGCCATTTCCAGTTCCAGTATTTCATCGGCGCCACCGGATGCCTGGTCCTGTTTTTGATCGCGCGTCGATGGCGCTGGTCCATGGCTGCCGGGGCGCTGGCCCTCTATCTGGCCGTGGCGATCGTGCCCTGGTACCTGCCCGTCGACCGACAACACAGGAGCAATCCCGGCCGGCAACTCAAGTTGTTGATCTCCAATGTTTACACAGCGAACACCGATCATCAGCGTCTGCTGGACCTGGTCGAACGGGAAAAGCCCGATGTGGTGGTTCTGATGGAGGTAAACCGGCGTTGGATGGACGCTCTGGAGCCCCTGGACGCCCAGTACCCCATCCAACGGTCCAGACCCCGCGAGGACAATTTCGGCATCGCGTTATTCAGCAAGCTGCCGTTGGACCATTTGAAACTTCGGTACTTCGACAGCGAACTACCCAGCATCGTCGGGCGGATTCAATGGGCGGGACAGTCGATTCATCTTGTGGCCACACATCCCCTGCCGCCAATCCGTCGTGAAAACCATCAGCGACAGCGCGACCAATTGACCGAGGTGGCCAACCATTTAAAGGAAGAGAACGGACCGGTGGTGCTGGTCGGTGATTTGAACTGCACGATGTGGTCAGCCGCATACCGGCGCTTCATGAGGCAACTGCCGGCTTTGCGCAACAGCCGCGAATCGTTCGGCATCGTCGGCACCTGGCCGACCGCTTTTCGGTCCGCTCTGCTGCGCATCCCGATTGAGCATTGCCTGGTCAGCAAACACCTGGCGGTGCTGGATTGCCGCGCCGCGGATCCAATCGGCTCCGACCATCTGCCGTTGATCGTCACACTCGCGCAGCGCCACCAAGAGTGACGGCCCCAGCGCAGAATACAAGCATGCATACGAACTTTGCGAGCTGTTTTCGGCCTGCTTGTTGAAGATTGCGCATCACATCGCTACCCTTTGTCCCATGTCCATCGATGCCCCGAAAATCGATTTACGCAGCGCCGAAACGGTCTGTTCGTTACTCGAGCAGGCGGGCGAAATGAACCTGCACGGCCCGCTGCGCAGCGGATCGGTCATCGACCTGCCGGACCACGGTAACCTCGTGGTCTCCGGCGACCTGCACGACAATCGCCTCCACCTGAAAAAACTGATCAACCTGGCCGAGTTGCAACTCACGCCCAGCAACCACTTGCTGGTCCAGGAAGTCGTACACGGCGGAAAAATGATCAACGGCCTGGACCTGAGCTACCTGGCGCTCATGGATGTGGCCGTCCTGCAACTGCGCTACCCCGGGCAGGTCCACATGCTGCTGGCCAACCACGAACTGGCCCAGATCAACGGTGATGACATCTCCAAGGGTGGCATCAGTTACGTGAAGACCTTCAACGAAGGGCTCGATTTTGTTTTTGGTAAAGATGCCGATGACGTACGCGCCATGATCAAATTCTATGTGCGCACGTTCGCCATGGCGGTGCGCTGCGCCAATGGAATCCTGTGCTGCCATTCGCTGCCCTCGACGGCACGCTCGCGGACATTCGACCCGCTGATCCTGTCGCGCGTGCCCACCGCGGACGATCTGAAGGGGCCCAGCGGCGCCGCCTACTGCATGGTCTGGGGACGCAATTTCAGCCAGGAGTGGGCCAACAGTCTGGCCAAGCGCTGGGGCTGCCGCATGTTTGTGTTGGGCCACCAGCCGGCCGAGATGGGCTACGAGCTGCGCGGCGATACGATGATGATTCTCAACTCCGATCACGAACACGGCGTGGCGCTGCCGATCGATCTGTCCCACGAATACACGCGCGTCGAACTCGTGGAAAACATCATTCCCCTGGCCGGTGTCCGCGCGGATTGAAGCGGGCTTCCCGGTCCACACCCATCGCCATCCCAGAAAAAAACCCCGAGGAAACGGGGGTTGAGGTAATGGGCGGAGGAGGATTCGCTGCGCGGCGCCTTCGGCGTCGAACCGTCCGTTGCGTCGGCTGCGCCTCCGCCGGAGGTTCGAATCCTGTGTGTCACGTGAATTGCCGTCATGGATTAAAAAACCCCCGAGGAAACGGGGGTTGAGGTAATGGGCGGAGGAGGATTCGAACCTCCGAAGGCGTACGCCAGCAGATTTACAGTCTGCCCCCTTTGGCCACTTGGGTATCCGCCCAGGGGTGCGAGCGGAATATTGTAACAGGCCATTTCGGCGAGGCAATACGTCGCCAGACGGGCGGTTTGGCGGTACGCTAAAGGCCATGACGCGACTGTGCGTATCGATATTCGTGGAGGCGGTGGAGCAGGCCCTGGCGCAAGCGGCGGTGGCGGCGGAGCGCGGCGCCGAGATGCTCGAATTCCGCATCGATCGATTCACCGACGATCCCGATGCTCTGGAACGGTTGATCGAAAAATCCCCACTGCCCTGCATCGTCACCTGCCGGCCCACCTGGGAAGGCGGGGAATACGAAGGCGATGAACAGCAGCGGATCGCCCTGCTGGAACGACTCGGCCTCAAGCAGCCGGCCTACATCGACCTGGAACTGGCGGCCTTCGAAAAGTCGGCCAACCTGCGCCAGAAAATCAAACTCGTCGTCGACCATCCCCGGCAGGTCCGACCGACCGGCACGGGACTGATCCTCTCGGCGCACGATTTCAACGATCGTCCGCCCGATCTGACCGGCCGATTCAACGCCATCGCCGAACAACCGGCGGCGCGCGTGATCAAGCTGGCCTGGCGCGCGCGTTCTCTGCGCGACAATCTGGAAGCATTCGAACTGCTGTTGTCGCGCGCCAAGCCGTCGATCATGCTGTGCATGGGGGAGTTCGGTTTGCCCTCGCGGGTGTTGGCGAAAAAGTACGGCGCGCTGCTGACGTTTGTCGGGATGGACGATGCCACGGTCACCGCGCCGGGGCAGGTCGGCATCGAAACGATCAAGCAACATTACCGGTGGGACGCCATCGGCGAAACGACGAAGGTCTACGGCGTGATCGGCTGGCCGGTCGGCCACTCGCTCAGCCCCCACATTCACAACGCCGGCTTCGATGCCTGCGGCGTGGACGGGGTGTACCTGCCGATGCCGATCCCCGACGACTACGTACACTTCAAGGCCACCGTCGGGGCCTGGCTGGATTTTCAACCGCTCGACTTCTACGGAGCATCGGTGACGATTCCGCACAAGCAGAACCTGCTGCGTTTCGTCGCGGAGCGCGGCGGACAGCTCGAACCGCTCGCCGAAGCCATCGGCGCCGCCAATACGCTGACCGTGCGCGACGGCTCGTTGATCGCCTCCAACACCGACTGCCTGGCGGCGCTGGACGCGGTCTGCCACGCGATGGGCATCGGCAGGACGGAAGCGGCGGGGCTGAACGTGACGGTCATCGGAGCCGGGGGCGCAGCGCGTGCGGTGGCGGCGGGATTCGCCGCGCACGGGGCGCACGTGACGATCTACAACCGCACGGCGGCCAAAGCCCGGCGCATGGCCGAGCAATTCAATCCACGGTTTTCCGGGCGCGTCACCGCCGCCCCGCTGGGCGATCTACCGGGCAGCAGTTGCGACGTCTGCATCAACTGCACCTCGCTGGGCATGCACCCCCACGTCGACGGCTGCCCATTGCAGGCCATCCCCTCCGCCTGGGGGGAGCAGACGGTGGTCTTCGACACGATCTACAATCCCATGAAGACGCGGCTGATGCGCATGGCTCACGAAGCCGGCTGCATCACCGTCTCGGGCGTGGAGATGTTCATCCGCCAGGCCGCCGAGCAATTCGAGCAGTGGACGGGCCAACCCGCGCCGGTTGAGGTTTTTCGCGCTATCGTTAGCCGGCGCCTGGAGCGCCGGGACTGACCGGATATCGCTGGGTGACCGGGCCACGGAGCGGCCGCCATGACCAAAATCGATCGATGCAAATGTTGCGGCAAATCGTTTGCGGAAATCCACAAGCACGCCCAACAGAGCCGGACCACCAGCATGAAGCGTTTGCGACGCGAGTTGGAGATGGGCCGGTATTGCACCGCCTGCCTGCCCTACCTGCGCGAAATGTTCCGCACGGGCCAGACCGAATTCGACGAAGAAAGAACGCTGTGAGGCGACCTTGATTCGGCCTCCGTTCGGCCTATCATGGACGAATCCTTAAATGAAAGGTCTCCCATGCCCGAGCGAAGCAAGATAGCGGTGATCGGAGCCGGCGGGAACGTCGGCGCATCGGTGGCGTTGTGGTGCGCGGTCAAGGAACTGGGCGATATCGTCGCCATCGACATCCGCAAGGACGACATGCTGCCGGTGGACGGGCGCATGCTCGACCTGGCCCAATGCGGACCGATGGAGCGATTCGACGCGGAGATCACCGCGACCGACGACTACGCCGCCATCGCCGGCGCGGAGGTGGTGGTCGTGACGGCGGGCCTGCCGCGAAAGCCCGGCATGAGCCGCGATGATCTGATCGAAACCAACGTGAAGATCGTGCGCTCGGTCTGCGAGAACGTGAAACAGAACGCGCCGCAGGCGATCGTCATCGTCGTCTCCAATCCGCTGGATGCGATGGTCTACACGGCGTGGAAAGCCACCGGCTTCGACACCCGGCGCATCATCGGGCAGGCCGGCTGCCTGGACATCGCGCGCTTCAAGACGTTCATCGCGATGGAGACCGGCTTCAGCGTGGAAGACATCAACGCGCTGCTGCTGGGCGGACATGGCGACGACATGGTCCCCCTGCCGCGCTACACCAATATCGCCGGGATCCCGGTCACACAGTTCATCGAAGAAGAGCGTTTGGCCGAGATCGTCGAACGCACCAAGAAAGGCGGCGGGGAGATCGTCAAGAAAATGGGCGCCAGCGGCTACCTCGCCCCGGCGTCGGGCACGGTGCAGATGGTCGAAGCGATCATCCGCGACAAACGCCGCATCCTGCCCTGCGCCGCCTACTGCGAAGGCGAGTACGGCATCGAGGGGCTGTTCGTCGGCGTGCCGTGCGTGATCGGCAAGGCCGGCGTCGAAGAAGTGCTCGAAATCGACCTGACCGACGATGAAAGCAAGCTGCTGAGCGAATCGGCGGCCCACGTGGCTGAACTGGTCGAGGTGGTCAAGAAGCTGGCGCCGGATCTGGCGTGAGGAAACGAACCACCCAGAACACCAAGATCATTCACCACAGAGAGCACAGAGAACCACAGCGATAATTTTAAAAGTTGGTTTAGCGGTTGATCGAAGATCAATGCGTTTTTTTGACCTGCCGAAGTAAAGTGCGTTTGGGATTATTGGGATTGCTGCAACTGCTGCAACAGGGCCTGGTAGCCGGGGTTGCCCGGCGAAGTGGCGAGCAGACGTTTGGCGTAGCCGATGGCGAGCTCGGTCATGCCCGCATCGCGGCAGAACAGCGCCGCGGCCTGTAGCACCTGCTGATCGCGTGGTGCGCTGGCGAGCATCTTGTCCAGCACAGTCAGCGCCTCGTTCGGCCTGCCCGTGCTATTCAGCGCCACAGCATAGACGTAAGCAAACTGGCGGTTGTTCGGCTCCAGCGCGGTCGCTTTGTTCAACGCGGTCATCGCCGCATCGGTCTTGCCCTGCCGCACCAGCGCCAGGCCCAGAATGTGGTGCAAGACGCCGGTGTCCGGGGAAATTTTCAACCCATCGCGAATGATGCGCAAGCAATCGGCCTCGCGGCGCTGCATGCGATAAAGATCGGCCAGGTTCACATAGGTCGGTAAGAAATACGGCTCCAACTCGATGGCCTTGAGATATGCGGTCTCGGCTTTCGCCGCCTCACCGCGCTCCACGTGCATCACCGCCAGGTTGAGATGGGAACTGGCGCGGTCGGCGTTGTCCCGCTGCACCCGGATGAACTCCTGCACGGCGGAGTTGAACTTACCCGCCAGCGCGCCTTGTGCATATTGGCGCGATTCGGCCATCAACACGCGCGCCGCCTCCACGCGCACGCCGCGCACCGGATCATCCAGCAGATCGGCGGCCGCCATCCACCGCCGGCGCGGTTCCCAATCCACCAGTGCAGCCAACGCGCTGAGACGAACCATCGAATCGTCGTGCTTCAACGCTTGCGCGATTTGTTGATCGGTTTTCTGCGATGGATAGCGGCGCAGCAGATGAATCGCCGTTGCCCGCGCAATGGCCGGCAGATTCGGCTGCGCCAGTTGGTCGTTCAGCAGTTTCTCGCCTGAATCGTCCTGCCGATGCGCCGCGTTGAACGCCACGGCGTAATGTTCGGCCAACGGTTGCTTGCGCGTCGGGCCGTACCATTTCTCCACCCAGTCCGCCGCCCATTGGGCCGTCTCGTCTTCTTTGTTGTGGCAGTCGTTGCAGGCATTGGGCGCCACGTCCAGTCCCAGCTTCACCGACAGGTCCGGCCGGGGAATGCGAAAGCTGTGGTCACGACGCGGATCGGTCACCATGTAGTAACGCTGGATCATGTGACAATCGACGCACATCGCGCCCGGCGTACCCGGTGCGTGATCGAAGAAGTGTTTGGGTGAATCGTAATCGGCGATATGACAATGCGTGCACGTGGCGTTGCCTTCGCGCTCCAGCTTCAACGAATGCGGATTGTGACAATCTATGCAGCGCACGCCCTCGTGGTGCATCTTGCTCTGCACAAACGAGCCGTACACGTACACCTCGTCTTCGATCTGCCCCCCGGCATGATAGAGATGCTCCTCGAGCAGACTGACGCGATGAGTATCGTGGATCGACTGCCCGTAGACGTAATCCTCGCTGATCACCGAGTGACGCGAATGGCACCGCGCACAGGTATCCAGTCCCACGCGATTCTGCAGCGGTTTGGTGCGCTTGTATGTCTTTGTGCTCGGGTCATAAACCCACGAACTTCCCTCGGCATTTTTCAGCGAAATCACCAAACCGAAGCAGCCGGCAGTGTTTGTCGGGTAGCTGCGGCCTGCTTCGTCGGCCCGGGCCCACTTGACGTGCTCGGAGCCGGGACCGTGACACGCCTCGCATGAAACGTCGATCTCGGAAAACGTCGTGCCGTAGTTTTTTTTCTCCGGGTTGTACTTCTTCTTCAGGTTCGTCGAGTGACACTCGGCGCACATGAAGTTGTAGCTCTGGTTCACACCGGTCCAGTGCAGCTCGTCGTCCGGCTTGATGCGCTCATCGGGATAAAGATGAAACCAATGCAGGTTTTCATCGGAATTGAGTGGGTCGGCACCCCAGGCCGTGGGGAGCATCTGCAATACGCCGGGCTGGGTTTCGACGATGTACTGCTGCAGCGGATCGAAACCGAACACGTAAAGCACTTCGTATTCGCGCGGCTGGCCGGCCTGGTCATCGGTATGCACGTAAAAACGCCCGTCCCGCCGATAAAACCGCCACGTCGTGCCGTAGTTTTCAAAGGTGGAGTCGTTGAAATCGCCGAGTACGGTTTGCTCGTTGGCCACGTCCATGGCCATGTCGTGATGTGAGCCAAGCCATTCGCTGTATTCGACTTCGTGACACTCTTTGCAGTTCTGCCCGCCGACAAAGGTGATTTTCTCATCGCCGGCGTAGGTGAGGTCGAGTTGAATCGGTCCGGCGGGTTGAATCAGCGGCCGCCACATCAATTGACTCGGTCGAGAACGCAAGGCATACCACAACACCGCCCCACCCAGCACCACCACCGCCAGCAATAACAACAGGTTCTTATTCAATTGGGCTACTCATTGTCCGCATCAGCCGATGCATCATAAGGAAAGACGCCCGCCACCGGAGATTCGGTTCATTCTCCAGAGCCATGGCGATCAATTCAAATCAGTCGAATCAATCAAGATCAGCGGTTTGACCGGCTTGCCGTCGGACCAACGGCCCAAATCGAGCAGCGGCCGGATGTCGAAGGGTTTGTTCTCGAATGCCGCTTCGAGCAGCGCATCGCACATCCGCCACAAGCCGTAATCGTGCGCGTTGACCGGGAACGTGCGACCGATCGGATCGCCGCTGCGCTGATGCACGCCCAGCAGCGCGTTGTGATCCGCGATCAGCGGTGGGAAACTGTGGTAATCGCTAGGTAACTCCACCAGCCACTTGCGCTCGGCGGGAATCTGCGGCGTTTCGGTCATGAATTTCACCGCATCGGTATCGCCGACGAACACATCCGCATCGCCATACACGTTCACCATCAGCACGTCCGCCGGGATATCAGCCGGATCTTCCATGGGGAATATCCACGTGTTGCCGGGCGCCGCGTTGAAGACGGCCCGGGGCTGAGGCAGACCCGCTTGCTTCGCCGTCGCCGCCTGCGACATGTTCAGCAAACCGCCGATCGAATAACCCACGCAAGCCACGCGCCGTTTGTCCGGCTTCACGCGGAACGACTCGGTTTCCAGGATGCGGACCGCCTCACCAATCGCATACAGCGTGTTGGGCAGGTAGTAGGCCGGATCGCCGAATGTCCCTTCCTGAAAGCGCGGGTAGACGACGATGTTGCCCCGCCGCACCAGGTGCTCGATCCACGCGCGGTGTTTGCGCGGTGTCTTGTTCATCCAGCCGTGGTTGAACACGATCAGCGGCGCTGACACGGGCCGTGGCGCATCGGGCTCGAAAATCCAAAACCGTCGGCCCGATCTTTCCTCGCCATACACCGTTACCGCTACGGAACGATGCGGATAGTCCGACGGATCGAATCCAAACTCCGGCTGCTCAGGTCCCGCGGCGGTGCATCCGCATAACCACACCACAATCAACAGCAGGTAAATAACTCGTCTCATGCACGGTATTGTACCGATTCAAGGGGTGATATGATTCGTCAGATATGGGCAATGGGCATTATGCTCGCGCATCGATGACATGGATTTGAAAATCGAGAAAAACTTCCCGCTCGGACCGCTGACATGGTACGGCGTGGGCGGCGTGGCCGAGGCCTTCGCCCGCCCCAAAACCGTCCAGCAGCTTTCCCTGCTTGTACGACGTTGCCACGATTGCGGCACGGCGGTCCACGTGATCGGAAAGGGCGCAAACCTGCTGATCGCCGACGGCGTGGTGCCCGGACTGGTGATCCAGTTGTCCGAGCCGATCTTTCGCAGAATCGAACGAAATGGCGAGCGGATACGCGCCGGCGCCGGCGCCAACCTGGCAAAGGTTATCATGTTCGCCGTGCGCGAGGGTCTGGGAGGACTGGAAGGGCTGGCGGGCATTCCGGCCAGTGTCGGCGGGGCCGTCCGCATGAACGCCGGGGGACGCTACGGCGAGATCGGCCCGCAGATCGAGCGCATCACCTGCATGGACGCAACCGGGCAAATCATCGAGCACCATCGCGGCGAACTGCATTTTGAATACCGTCATGCGCAGATCACCGAGCCGCTGATCCTCGATGCCACGTTCGCCCTGCGGGAAGATGACTCGGCGGAGTTGCGCGTGCGCGTCAAAGACATTTTTGATTACAAGAAATCCACGCAGCCGATGGGCGCCAAAAGCGTCGGCTGCACGTTCAAAAATCCTCCGTCGGACCAGTCGGAGCGGCCGGCCGGATGGCTGATCGATCAGGCCGGGCTGAAAGGTTTGCGCATCGGCGGCGCGGTCGTTTCACCACACCACGCCAATTTCATCGTCACCGAGCCCGGCGCCACGGCCACGGACGTGCTGGCCGTGGTCGAACATGTCGAGCAGGCCGTGTCCGAACGCTTCGGAGTACAATTACAGCGTGAAGTGGTGATCTGGACAACGACATGACCAACCCACGCAACATCACCGTGCTCGTACTGGGCGGCGGACCGGACCGCGAAAGGCCCGTCTCCTTGCAAAGCGCCGCCAACGTGGCGCAGGCGTTGCGCGACGCGGGATATCAAACCATCGAACGCGATATCGAGCCCGCTGACATCTCGGCGCTGGATGAACGTTTTGACGTGGTGTTTCCCGTACTGCACGGCCGATACGGCGAAGGTGGACCGCTCCAGAAACTGCTGGAAGAGCGCCGGCTCAGGTTTGTCGGCTGTGGCAGCCGCACCGCGCGCAAAACGATAGATAAATTCACCTCGAAGAAACTGGCCAGAGAAAAAGACGTACCCACCCCACCGTATGCACATCTGGGACCCAGTGCCGCGCTGCCGTTCGATCCTCCGCTGGTGCTCAAACCGCTCACCGAGGGAAGCAGCTTCGGCGTGCGCATCTGCCACGGGCCGAAGGACGTGGCGGAAGCGCGCCGGGAACTGCATCCCCATCATCCGATCCTGCTGTGCGAACAATACATCGCGGGTATGGAATTGACCGTCGGCATCGTGGACGACCGGGCCATGCCCGTGCTGCAGATCCAACCCGCCGCCGGTTTCTACGATTACCAGGCCAAGTACAACCGCGATGACACCGACTACCGCTTCGCCATCGATCTGCCCGAGGTACTGCTTTCGCAGATTCAGCAATACGCACTGACGGTGCACAGAGCTCTGGACTGCCGTCACCTGAGCCGGGTGGACTTCCTGGTGGATGCCGAGCGTCGGCCGTGGTTCATCGAGATCAACACCATGCCGGGCTTTACCGGACATTCGCTGCTGCCGATGGCGGCGCGAAAGGCGGGGATCGAAACCCCCGAACTGGTCCACCGCCTGGTGCAACTGGCGCTGAGCGCAGAATAACGGCTTGCGCGTGATGCAGGTGATCCGGCGCGGTCACTTCGGTGACCATGACCATCGCAATTTTGTCGAAATCAATCCTCGCCATACGATACGGATAATGGGTTCCACCGCGTGCAACGAGAAAGACCATGAGTTGGTTTCTATTCGGAAAATCAGGGAAATCAAAACAGCGAGGTAAATCCACCGCGCGCCGCAAGTCCAGTCGCAAATTGCCCTGGGCGATGATGGCTAAGCTGTTCGCCGTGGTCGCGGTGGTCGTGGTGCTCGGTACCGGATGGTATTACGGCGAGTTGTTCCTCACTCGGCAAATCAACCGGGATCACAACCAGAACCCTCCCGCCATCGTCTTCCATGAACTTCCCGCCTGGCTGGGTGAGCATCGCCAGCAGGAATTGGCGAACGAAATCTCCGGCAAGCTCAAGGCCGACCCGATCCAGCACGATTCCCTCAGCGCCGCCGCGCATCGGCTGGCGGAAAATCCCTGGGTGGAATCGGTGCAGCGCCTGGTGCGCAAGCCAGGGGGCGTGGTCGTGGTGCATGCCACCTACCGCCGACCCGCGGCTCTGGTGGCGGCGCGCGATGGCTACCACCTCGTGGATACCAACGGCCATCGCCTGCCCGGCGTGTATCCCTTCGAGCAATTGCGGGCGCTGGGATTGATCGCCGTCATCAACGTCGGCAGCGCACCGCCCGCCGAAGGCGATCGCTGGCCGGGCAAAGACCTGGCCGGGGCGCTGAAGTTGATCGATCTGATCGCCGCCGAACCGTTCGCCGATCAGGTGCGCGCGGTGGATGTATCCAACTACGCCGGTCGCATGGACGGCGACAAACCGCAATTGCGGATCATGACCGATCGCGGCATCGTGCGCTGGGGCAGGGCGCCCGGTGAGGAAGGCGTGTACGAGCCCGATGCGCCGCGCAAGATGCGCATGCTTGCTGATGTGGCGCAGCAGGCCGCGTCGCGCGGTCGCATCGATGCCGATGGAAAAATCGTCGATGTCTTCCACGATACGCCCATGATCCACCAGCCGGACAATTGGTCCGACACGCGCTCGGCGTTAAACTGACCCCGTGAGCACCTCACGCCCGACATTGCTTTCCCGACCGCTCCTGCTCGGCTGGACGCTGTGGCTGTTGGTCAGTTGGTTGATGAATCTGCCGCTGGAAACACCGGCGCGCATGACATCGTATCCCACGTTGCCGGTGGTCCGGGGGATGCTCATCTCGGCCCTGGTGGGAATCGCGCTGGCCTGGCCGACGATGCGCCTTTCCCAGGCGCGGCCCGCCGCGCCGCGCCTGCGAATCTGGAGCGATATCTTCACGCTCAACCTGATCTTCTTCACCGCGTTGATGATGCTGCACGCGCAAGTGAACATGACCGGCGGGAGCGATCCGGGCGCCTGGCCTTTACAACAAACCCTGCGCATCGCAGCGCTCGTCGCCGCATGGACGATGCCGATCGGCTTGTGCATTGCAATCGGATGGCGCGGTTCCGGTGGGTGGCGCGCCGCGGCGCTGGTCGGCGCCGTCCTGTTAAGCGGGGGCGGTTTGATCGTGGTGGCTTTGGGTGGACCGCACCAGGCCGC
>JANQHK010000002.1 GCA_028282685.1 Phycisphaeraceae bacterium | reverse complement strand
ATCAGTGTCTCGGTACCTCTGCTGTGGGCAATGACGGAAACCGTGTTCGCACCTGAATACCGTCCGAGATCGGCTAGAAAATCCGTCAGGTGGGGAACGGTCACCTCCACATTCTGGGCATCCACCAGGTACGACTGGACGGAGCCCATGGATGGCCAGCTGTACAGCACCGCTGCGCCCGGTCTCTTCAAATCGAAGAACATCTGTCCGGTTCGCAAAGCCGCATCCGAAAAAGTTGTTCCGATACCGTGAATGAAGACGACAATCTCGCGACGTGGCGTTGTCTCGAGGGCCCCCCGAAGGGATTCCCAAAACAAGGCGGCTTCAAGAACTTCGATCTGATCCAGGAGCGCCACATGACGCTTCGGATCAATGCGAAACTCGAACCGCAGCATGTTGGGTGCTTCAAGGCATCCCGTGCAATGGTCCCGCGGAACACTCACGAATACCTTTCCGTAACTCACTGAGTCACGGAGGCCGGAATAGTATGCGGTTGCCGACGCTTCGCCTGTGGGCTTTCGGTCGGTTGCATACCAAACCGGGACAATGGTGGTGCCGTCGTCTGACGCTGGGCGGAGGGCGCATCCCCCCAGAATGGCCATCAGGATCAACAGGCCACCGAGTTTGGATGCGAACGGTCGTTTCAGTTGCATCACTATAAATGACCTTCGGTGCAGTTACCTCAATGTACTATCGCCATGGCGGAAAACTACCGCCCGCTGCGAGGGCGTTCAGGGCCCCGCGCAGGGTGTCCAGGAAGCCATCGCCTTCGCTGCGGTAGGCGATTGGCTCGCCTACGAAGATGTCGCAGAAAAAGGGAACCAGGAGAGCTTCTCCCTTCGGCAGGACCTTGCCGACGCCGTGCAGAAATACCGGGCTTGCCGGAACGTCCGGATACTTCTTGGCGAGAAGCTGGATACCCCGCTTGAACGCTCCGGCGGTTTCCTCCGGATTGCCCCGGGAGCCTTCGGGAAACACGATGAGAATGTCTCCATGCTCGAGCGCCTTGAAACATTCGGCGAGCGGATTGCCCCGGCGGCAGGCGCGCGCAACGGGAATGATGCCGATGATGCGGGTGGCGAACCAGGCGCGCAGCGGATTTCTCATGAAGTAGTCGGCCGCCGCCACCGGCCGGAGCCGCGGCAAAAGCTTCAGCGGCATCAGCGCCATCAGGATCAGCGTGTCCAGGTGCGAATTGTGATTGGCGACGATGATGGCCGGCCCGCTTGGGGGCAACCGCTCCCAGTGGCGGACGTTGATACCCAGCAGCACGTAAACCAGCGGACGGACCAGAAGCGCGAAGAAACACCATCGCAGAAGCATGTTCATGTCGCATTCCTCGCGCTGACAAGATGGCGCTCGTACAGGTCAAGCGCGATCCCCATGTAGGCTCGGTGGATACGGCCGGGCCTGCCCCGATCGATTATTTCAAGGGCTTCGGCTTTCGACGTTCCGCCGCGCATCAGCCAAGCCGCGGCGGCAAGGACGCTCCGCGATAAGCCCAAGACGCAATGGACATAAACGCCGCCCTCGCGCCGGCGGGCTTCGATCCGGCGCGCCACGCGGTCGAGCGTTACCGGCGAGGGAATCACCACGTCGAGCATCGGCAGGTGGTCATAGTCGAACCGTCCGGGCGCCGACGAAGGCAGTTCCGGTGCGAGATCGACAACCGATCGGATCCCAAATCCCTGCAGTTGGTCCAACTCGGCGCCAGTGGGACGCGCACCAATCCATACACCGGGAGCGATTTCTGCGCTCAAGGTCACGCGCGAGCGCCAGAGCTGCCAATTCACCAGGCAGCCAAGCAGATATGGCCAAAACAAGATCCATGTGATTGCCGAGTAAGCGCCCGACCTCTTGGCGAGAAAACCATCCAGGCCAAGTACATAGCTTGCAGCCACCAACCCAAGCGAAATCGAGGCCCAACCGAGCGGAAGGGCGAGGAGGGGATAGTTGAAGGCGATGAGCGCGGTCGCCGCGGATGCCAAAAGATATCGCAAAGCCATGTTAAGGTGGCGCGGTGTCACGAAGCCGGACCAGAGCTTTGCGGGTCCCGCTTCGGGGACGAGGGCCATGACGGTGGCGGCCACCAAGGCGCCACCCATTAGGTCGATGGCATGATGCTGATATACGAAAACCGTGGACGCGGCGATGGCCAGGAACCAGGTCGCGCACATCA
>JANQHK010000132.1 GCA_028282685.1 Phycisphaeraceae bacterium | reverse complement strand
ACACCGGCACATGACGCAACCGCGAAGTCACCACCACCGGTCCACTGACGAACCCGCCCATCGACGCCACAGCATCGACTCGAAGATGCCGCAACAACCCCATCATCTCCATGCGCGCACGCACGTAATTGGTGACGAATCCCGGCCAGCGCCAAACCTGTCGCGGCATGCCGGTCACGCCCAGCGTGGTAAAGTCAAAACCCGCTTCGCCGAGAATTTTCTGATCGATGCGTCGCCGGGAGCAGGCGAAATGGATGCGGACATCGCCCTGAATCGCGCGCAGCCGCTCCGCGATGGCAATGGCGGGAAACAGGTGTCCGCCGGTGCCGCCGCCGGCAAAGAGAATCGTCGGCCGGTTGTCGGTCATCCACTTTTCCCACGGGTTAGCGTGATTCGGCTGTGGTATGAAACAGGACGCCGCGGAAGGGAAATTCGGCTCATGCCGGCGCCATCGGGGCTGCAATCGAGACCGCCCGGGGTATTTCGACCGGCTCCGCGGCGGCCTCTTCGGCTTCGATCCGCTGCACGCGATCCAGCGCCACCAGCAAGCCCAGCGCCGCCGCCGTCATCAGCCAGCCCGTTCCCCCAGCGCTCAGCAGCGGCAGCGCGATGCCCTTGGTCGGCACCAAGCCCGTCACCACCATCATGTTCATCACCGCCTGCAGCGCCAGCGTCAGCATCACGCCCAGCGTCAAAAGTCGATCGAACGTATGGCGACAGCGGTGCAGAATCACCATGGAAGCCCAGACGATCACCCCGTAGAACAGCGCCACCAATGCCGCGCCGCCCAGACCCAACTCCTCGCAGATCACGGCGAAGAGAAAGTCGCTGGTGTCGGTCGGCAGGTAACCGAGCTTTTGCAGTCCGTTACCGACGCCGCGGTTGCCCGCCACGATGGCGACCAGCGATTGCGTCAACTGGTAACCCGAACCCTGCGGATCGGCGTCCGGATTCAGGAAGCTGATCAGCCGTTGCACCCGATACGGGCTGGTGAGGATCATGACGGCCACCGCGCCCAGCGCCGGCGGGATACACAACGCCACGTGCCACAGGCGCGCGCCCCCCGCGATGAGCAAACACAGCGCCACGCCGCCGATGAGCACCGCCGTGCCCAGGTCTTCCATCACGACCAATCCGCAAACCACACCCACGACCACCAACGTCGGCAGCAACCCGATGACGAAATGCCGCAGTGCCCCGGCCCGATGGGCCGACCACCACGCCAGCGCCAGCACCACCGCCCACTTGGCCAGCTCGCTGGGTTGAAAAGTCAGCTTGAACCCACCCAGGTCGAGCAGCAGCCAGCGCCGCGAGCCGTTGATCACCGCACCGACGCCCGGCAGCAGCGCCGCCGCGCACAGCGCCATCGCGATCAGCAACAACCAGGGAATGGGATTGGCCGGACCGCGCGCTGTGCGAAGACGCCGCACGTCCAACCGGCCCGCCACCAGCAGCGCCGCCACCGCCAGCGCCGCGTAGATCATCGGCCGGCTGGTCAGCAGCGATGACAGCGTCACCGGCTCATCGCCCAGTGACATCGCGGCGCTGTTGACCATCACCACGGCCAGGCCGAGCAGCGCCAGCACCGCGCACTGAATCATGTTGCCGCAAGCAGGCATATCGGTTCCTTCGACCATCTGTGACCGCGCACTGCAAAACCGATGTCCAGGGCACCCGAGGTTACAGCCGGGCGATGAATGAACAAAATGCGATATGCACCGGCTCCATCCGGACAAAGATCAACCCCGTCCTCGAACGGCCTTGATCGCCGGACGCACGACTCGTAAGCTGCATTCGATTAGAAGGAGCGCTCATGCTCAATGCGATATTGACTCATCTGCAAACCAACGGCGACCAGGCCCTGGACCGCCTGAAGCAATTCCTGCGCATTCCCTCGATCAGCACCGACCCGGCGTATGCAGACGACTGCCGGGCTGCCGCCGACTGGGTTGCCGGGCAACTGACCCAATGCGGCCTGGAAGCGGCGGTCGAACCGACCGACGGCCACCCCGCCGTGGTCGCCCGCACCGCCGAGACGATTCCCGGCGCCCCGCACGTATTGTTCTACGGCCATTACGATGTGCAGCCGCCCGATCCGCTGGAGCAATGGCAGAGCCCGCCGTTTGAGCCGACCGTGCGCGACGGCCGCATCTACGCGCGCGGCGCCTGCGACGACAAGGGCCAGGTCATGACCTTCATCGAAGCCCTGCGCGCCTGGCATGAAGTCGGCCAACGCATCCCCGTCAACCTGACCGTCCTGATCGAGGGCGATGAGGAAGGCGGCAGCATCGCCATGGAACGCTTCGTTGAAAAGAACGCCGAGCGATTGCAAGCCGATATCGCGCTGGTCAGCGATACCGCGATGTGGGACCCAAACACACCGTCCATCATCTACGGGCTGCGCGGCCTGCTCTACATGGAAGTGAAACTGCACGGCCCGGGGCGCGATCTGCATTCCGGTGTGTACGGCGGAACGGTGGCCAATCCCGCCACGGAACTGGCGCGGGTGCTCGGTGAGTTATTCGATGAAAACCACGCCGTGACCATCGACGGTTTTTACGATGCCGTGCGTCCGCTCAGCGACGCCGAGCGCGCCGCGTGGAAGAAGCTGCCGTTCGATGAAACCCAATACGCCGAATCGATCGGTTTGAACGCACTGCACGGCGAAGCGGGATTCGAGACACTGGAACGACGCTGGGCCCGGCCGAGCTGCGATGTGAACGGGTTATACGGCGGGTACGGCGGGGAAGGAGCGAAGACGGTCATTCCCGCGATGGCCGGGGCGAAGGTCAGCTTTCGACTCGTCGCCGATCAAGACCCCCGGAAAATCGCCGATGCATTCGTGCAGTGGTTCGAGCAGCGCACGCCGCCGGGCTGCCGGTGGGAATTCATTAATCACGGCACGGCCGATCCGGTCTGCGTGGCGAACGATTCGCCCTGGGTGGCCAGGGCGGCCGAGGCGTTGCGGCAAGGCACGGGTTGTGAGCCGGTGTGCGTGCGCGAGGGCGCAACGATCCCGGTCATCGGCACGTTCAAGCACGTGTTGGGATTGGACACGCTGCTGGTGGGCTTCGGTCTGAACGATGACAACCTGCACGCCCCGAACGAGAAGTTTGATCTGCGCTGTTTCGAGATGGGCTGTCGGACCCACGCGGTGCTGCTGGATTTGCTGGGGACCAAGTGACCGTCCATATAGCCGGTTTTGAAAAAACCGGCTTGACCTACCGGTTCATTCTGAACCGGCTATTGGGGATTTACACTTTGACGGCGCCGTCTTCGCCGACCTCGCCCGGACACCGGCAATGGGCATGCTCAGCGGGGTGATCGCTTGTTGTACTTTCCAGTAGAACGTATACACCGCTGATCGATTTTTTCTGGACAGTTACGAATGACTGTCCAGTACTCCTGGCGCACATCGTCGTCGATTTCGATATCACCAGGCCACAAGCGATCGCCGCCTTCTTTCTTACAGCCGGATATCCAATAGTGTTCTCCGGTTGCTACGTCCATATAGTTGGCTTTGTGCCCCCCACCCTTCAACGATTGAAATTGCTGATCCCCGTAATACAACGTACTACCGGTCTTGGAAAAGCGTACGCGGCCTATCCGGGCAACCCCACTCATCCCTTCGCCCTTGCTTTCGATGTACATGATGCGTGGCCGCATAGCAGATACCATACCACAAGCCCACGCCATGGAAGGTGTGGGCTTTTCCAAAATCAGTCCAATGCAATTGCCCGTTATTCCTCAAGACTCAAGACTCAGGACCCAGGCCTTGCTCACACTTTGGCGGCGCCGTCTTGGCCGACCTCGCCCTCGAGGCGCTTGCGGACGGATTCTTCGTACTCGCGGCGGAGGCGGATCGCTTCACGCATCGTGTCGTATTGCTTGACGGCCTGTTCGAGGTGCATCGCCAGCGCGCGCAGAAACATCAGCGCGGCCAGAAAGCCAACCAACGCGAAGACCAGCCAGAAATCCTGCAAAGCCAGCATGGTACAGTACCTATCGGTCTACCCAAGCTCACGACTTGCAAGAAAAAGGTGTCAGGAACCTTTTTCTCAGTCCTTGGAAAGCAAACGATACAACGGCGAGGCGGGCAAATCGGCGACGAGCAGATCGCGTCCCACCACCGCCCCCGCGGCCGCATATCCGCTACGCGCGGCGCCTTCCATCGTGGCCGGCCAACCCGTGGCGCACCAGTCACCGGCCAGTAGCAGGTTGTTCACCGCGCCCTGGGTTTCCGGACGCACGGCGGCGATGCCCGGGACGGCGGCAAAGGTGGCGCGTTTTTCCTTGATCGCCCAGCCGCGCACCAGTTTCACCTCTTTCACCGCGGGGCAGTATGCGGACAATTCCTCCAGGGCAAGTGCCACGATTTGTTCTCCCGGCAAATCGACCCAATCGTCCGCTGCGCTGACCACGGCGTGGAGGTATTGACCTACCGGGGCATCGCTGTGTTCCGCACCAGCCACCCCCTTGTTGAACACCCACTGCAATGGCGAATCGACAAAGATCAGGTGCGGACGATCCGTCACCGCACGTTCAAACCACAGGTGAATGCCGAGGATCGGGCTGACCTCGATCTGATTCAACGCCGCCAGGCGCGCATCGGCCGCGACCAGTTCCGCCGGCGCCACCGCCGCCAACCGGTCGAACGGCAGGGCGCTGATGTAACGATCGGCGGTGAGCAATTCGTCCTCGCCAGTGCGCACGCCTGTGATTTTCCGACCGTCGAACTCGATGGCGCGCACCGACACCCCCAGCCGCACCATTCCGCCGGCCTGCTCGATGATCGCAGCGGCTCGATCGTAAAGTTGCGCCAGTGGCACGCTGGATGTGCCCATCTCGTACGCGCGCCGATGCGCCAGGAAGCCCTCCTGGAATACCTGCAATGCGTGATCGGCGCCCAGACGATCGGGCGCCAGGTTGCATGCGCTGATGGCGATGACCGACCAGTAGCGTTCCATGGCGCGCGGCGGTTGGCGCTGCTGCTCAAGCCACTGGGCAAAGGTCATTTGGGCGCAGCGCTGCCGTCCGGCTTTTCCCATGCGCCAGATCGTCCCCATGGCGCGGACAATGGCCAGTTTCTCCTGAAAGCTCAGCGTGGTGAATCCCAACATCGATGTCGACAGATGCAGCGGCGCGGGCAGGTCGTTGGCGGCCAGAACATCGGCGTGCCCCTGCTTGTCAACAAAATGCAGCCGCTGCGCCCAGTCGATCCGGTCGGCCACGTCCAGCCGTTCGTACAGATCGAGCAGGTTGGTGCAGCAGCCGAGTACAACATGCTGGCAGTTGTCGAGGGGGGTGTGGGTCTGTGGATCGTTGAAGCTGGTGGCGCGTCCGCCGAGGACCTTGCGCGTTTCGATCAGTGTCACGGCGACATCGTGCTCAGCCAGGCGCAGCGCCGCGGCGATGCCCGCCACCCCGCCGCCCATCACCAGCGCCGTCCGGTTGGCCGCATGCGTGGAGTCGGTCAAACGCCTACCTTGCCTTTCATGGTGGCTCGCAGGGCGATCCATCCCTTCTGCGCCGAAGCCAGCCGCACCCGGCGCGGACGCAGTACGCGCAGCGGATCGGCGGCGATCTTATCCAGCAGGCCGCGGTAGATCTTCGTCATCGCCCAGAGGCACGGCCGGCCGGCCTGGTGCACGCTCCGATCCAGTTTCGCTGAACGATCGTAGTAATCCCGCGCCCGCTCGACCACCCGGGTCAACCCCTTCGCCAATTCCCGCTCGTTGCCCAGTTGAAACATGACGGGCTTGAGCTCCAGCGCCTCGAAATCTTCCGCGGGGAGGTAGACGCGGCCCTCGGCAGCATCTTCTTTCACGTCACGCAGAATGTTGGTCAGTTGAAAAGCGATGCCGCGCCATTCAGCCAATTGGCGAGTTTCTTCACCACTGTCGTAGCCCCAGATTTCAATGCACGCCAGACCCACCACCGAGGCCACCTTGTAGCAGTAGTCGTAGAGTGCCTCGAAGGTGGGGTATTGATGACAGGTTTGATCGAGCAATTGGCCGTCGATCATGGCGTCGAAGTAGGTGTGAGGGACGGCGTGGCGCTGGGCCATGTCGGCGAAGGCGGGCCAGAGCGGCGCCTCACCCGCCAGGTCCCGCGGATCGACGTGCCCGGCGAGAACGGCATGGGTGGTGCGACGAAACTCACCCAGAGCTGCGGTTTTCGCTTCGTCGGCCCCTGCTTCGTCGGCCAGGTCATCCGCCAGACGCATCCAGGCATACAGCGCAAACTGCGCGCTGCGCTTCGGCTCGGGCACCAGCTTCATGCCGTAGTAGAAGTTCCGCGCGCGGCGGCGGCTGATCTCGCGGCAGTAATCACAGGATGCCTGCAGTGATGCATTCAAGAACGTTCTCCGTCATACTCCCACGCTGAACCATCGCCCCGTCATCACCCGTCCCATCAGACACACCTTGGTCAGTTTACTCAACGCCGGGCGCCGGTTCAGCGTGTCGTATCCGTCTCGGGCGATCTTTTTCAACACCGTCTCGCCCCCCAGTGTAAACAATTGCACCGGCAGGCGCATGGAACGATCGATCCGCGGCCACAGCGCCCGACCCTGCTTGAACAGCGGCCAAGTGCGCTCCACCATGTCGCGCACCACCTGCCGGTAGTCGTCCATCTGTTGTTCGCTCAGCAATTTTTCACCGCGCGCGTGGGCCGCGAGGTCATCGTGAGTCAGATGGCGCTCGGCCAGGGCGTCGGCGGGGAGGTAAATTCGGTCGCGTTCGAGGATGTCCCGTCGTACATCCTGCCAGAAGTTGGTCAACTGCAGCGCGGTGCACGTGGCGTCAGAAATCTGTTGACGCTGCTCATCGCGATAGTGGAACAGGTACAGCACCAGCCGCCCCACCGGATCGGCGCTCCGCCGGCAGTAGTCCAGAACCTGCTCCCAGTTCTGGTAACGGTCGATGCGCTGGTCCTGCTCGAAGGCGTCGATCAGATGTTCAAAAGGATCGGCGGGTATGTCGCACCGGGCAATCGTTTGGCAAAGCGTGATGAACACCGGATGGCGCGGTTGTCCCGCGTAGCAATCGGCCAACTCCCGCCGCCACCACGCCAGCAACTCCAGCGCCCGCTGCCGATCGCCGGTCTCATCGCCGAGGTCATCCGCCCATCGACAAAAGGCATAGACCGCCGCGAAATCGTCCCGCTTATCCCGCGGCACCAGTCGGCTGAGCACCGAAAAGTTCTCGTATTGCTGGTGCACCAGTCGATGCGTGTATTGCCGCGCTTCCTGCACGGTCAATACGTCGCAGCGATCCGGTCCGAAGCGTTCGAGTTGTTCGATCACCGGGGATGTCATCGCTCGGGGCCGCCGTCAGCGGGGAAAAACACAAGTATACCAACGGTTTTGGCCCGGCTCATCCGGACCGCTATACTGAAAACCGAAGAACGCATGGAGACCCCGCCTATGAAAGTGCTGCTTGCCAATCCCCGCGGATTCTGCGCCGGCGTGAACATGGCCATCGAAACCGTCGAGCGGGCGCTGGAAATCGTCGGCACCCCGCTTTACGTATACCACGAAATCGTGCACAACCGCTACGTCGTCGAGCATTTCGTCGAGAAGGGCGTGGTGTTCGTCGACGACATCAATGAAGTGCCGGAAAACGCCACGGTGGTCTTCAGCGCGCACGGCGTCAGCCCCGCGGTGCGCAACGCCGCGCTGCAGCGCCGCTGCACGATGATCGACGCCACCTGCCCGCTGGTGACCAAGGTTCACACCGAAGCCATCCGCTACGCCCGCCAGGGATACAAGATCCTTCTGATCGGCCACGCCGGCCACGATGAAGTGGTGGGCACGGTCGGTGAAGCGCCGGGCGCAATCACCATTGTCGAATCTGCCGAGGATGTCGACCGGCTGCCGTTCACCGGGGACGATGCGCTGGCCTACCTGACGCAGACCACGCTGAGCATGGACGATGCCAACGCGATCATCGCCGCGATCAAGCGGCGCTATCCGCACGTCAAGAGTCCGCCCTCCGAAGACATCTGCTACGCCACCACCAACCGCCAGCATGCCGTGCGCATCCTCGCCGAGCAGGCCGACCTGGTCCTCGTGGTCGGTTCGAGGAACAGTTCCAATTCGCTGCGACTGACGGAAATCGCCGACAACTGCGGCACGCCGGGCTACCTCATCGACGATGTGAGCGAGATCGAACCGGACTGGCTGGAAGGGGTGAACACCGTGCTGCTGACCGCCGGCGCTTCGGCGCCGGAATACCTGGTCCAGGGCATCGTCGAACACCTGCGCGCCAGGTATAACGCCACGCTCGACGAACAGTTCACCACGAAGGAAGACATGCATTTCGAGTTGCCGCGCTCGCTGCGCGTTCTCAGTGAACCGGCGGTGTAACATCTCCCGCGCCCACTTTTTCGAGCTCGATCGCGATCAACTTCTCGACTGGTGCGCCGAGCGCCGCCTGCCGCGTTACCGCGCCGATCAACTGTTGCAGTGGGTCTACCCGCGCGGCATCACCGACCCGGCAGCCATGTCCAACCTCTCCAAGGCCGACCGCGATCGGCTGCAAAATGAAATGGACTTCGAGACCTGGCATGTCGCCGGACATCAGCGGGCCGGCGATGGGACCAACAAACTGTTGCTGAGCGATGGCTCGCGCCAGACCGAATGCGTGATGATCCCCGCCGAATCCCGCGATTCCGGCAAAGCGCGGCGCACCGCCTGCATCAGTTCACAGGTCGGCTGCCCAGTCGGCTGCACCTTCTGCGCCTCGGGGATCGGCGGACTCGATGCCAACCTCACCGCCGGGCAGATCGTCGAGCAGGTGCATCAACTGAACCGCATCGCGAATCACCAGGAAACCATCACCAACGTGGTTTTCATGGGCATGGGCGAGCCGCTGAGCAACTTTGAAAACGTGGTGCGCGCCGTGCGCACACTCAATGCCGAGTGGGCCTTTAACCTATCCGGCCGACACATCACCATCTCCACCGTCGGGCTGCCGGCCCAGATGCGGCGTCTGGCCGACCAACTGAACATCCCCGTCACGCTGGCGATCTCCCTGCACGCTCCAAACGATGCCCTGCGCGCCGAGTTGATCCCTTGGGCGCAGCGCACCGGCATCGCGCAGATCATCGACGCCGGGCGTTATTACTTTGACCGCACCGGCCGGGAGATCACGCTGGAATACCTGCTGCTGCGTCACGTGAACGATCGGCCGGAGCATGCCCGGCAACTGGTGAACATCGCCCGCAGGTTGCGCTGCAACGTGAACGTGATTCGTTACAACGAGGTGAAAGGCCTGCCGTTCAGCCGCCCCACCACCGAGGACGTGCACGCCTTTCAGGCCGTCTTAAGCGAGGCCGGGGTGAATTGTCATTTGCGCGCCAGCCGGGGGCGCGACATCGCCGCCGCCTGCGGGCAATTGCGACACGAAAATCGTTAATTGGTTAATTGGTTAATTGGTTAATTGGTTAATTGGTTAATTGGTTAATTGGTTAATTGGTTAATTGGTTAATTGGTTAATTGGTTAATTGGAATTTTAAGCCCGAGGTTAAGGCCGAGTTTACGAGGCCGAAACCCGGGATAAAGAACTTCCGCCTTCTTACTTCTGCCTTCCTATTTCCTGTCCGATTCCGGACCTTCGCAGACTCAGGTCCGGCTTCATACTTCTCCCTCTGACCTGGCCCTAAAAGTTATACCCCTTCTTCTCCGCCTTGCTGCGGCGGCTGTAGTACAGTAACGTCGATCCGGCGAAAACCAGACCCAGCCCCAAACCGCCAACATTTCCGAAAAACGCGGCAGCACAACCTGTCAACAGGCACAACACACCCGATACAAAGCACACCAGACGCCGGTTAATCACAATCGCTCTCTTGTAAGGCATACCAACGACCGGATCGTCCGGCACGTCCGGCAATTTTTCCGCGGTGAAGTGATACGAATCCAGCGGCTCCGTGCTCGCCGGTATTTCCCGGAACATCGGCTTCCACTGGTGCTCGTTGTTCCAATTCGGCTCCAGTCGCGCATATCGACAAAACAAGTCGATCGTGTCGGCCAAGCTGATCGCATCGCGAAAACCGAAGAAATGCTGCTCCTCGCCCCCCTCACGATACTCCACGTAAAACCCATCCCTCGCGCTGCCGGACGTCTGCATGTAGAACTGTTCCCCCGCCGAGAGAATCGCAAACGAATCACACCCGCCCGGCAATCGCGTCAACACCTCGACAATCGCCTCGTCCGTCGGCTCCTCAATCACCGTATGTCCGCCCACTTCCAACCGCATGTGCATACCCCAATGCTGATTTGCCATGTACGGCGCCACACCCCTCCATCGGTCCGTTGGTCCCTTCCCTAATCCCTGTCCGATTCCGGGTCATCCCCACGCTCGATCGCGGTGATCTTGCTGACACGCCGGGTGTGGCGGCCGCCCTCGAACTCGGTCTGGAGGAATATCCGGGTGATCTGCTCGATCAGCCGTTCGCCCAACTGATCGGCCGACATGCACAACACGTTGGCATCGTTATGCCGACGGGAGATGGCCGCGGTGATCTCATCGTGCACCAGTGCCGCACGGATGCCCGGAATTTTGTTCGCCGCGATGCTCATCCCGATCCCCGTGCCACACAGCAGTACGCCCCGGTCGGCCCGGCCCTCCGCCACCGCCTTCGCCACGCCGTACGCCATGTCCGGGTAGTCGCAACTGTCATTGGCGCACACCTTCACATCCACCAGTTCATGGCCCCACTCGCGCAGCAGCGCAGACAGATGGGAACTGACCAGGACGCCTCGGTGATCGGCACTGAGGGCAATTTTCACGGGCACAAACTCCAAGCAAGCGGGCGTAACCTCGGTAACCATCCCGCAATAAGCAGCGCATTGTAACCTATAAATCCAGTTCGTCGAGACGACGCTGAACCGCCTCGGCGATCCGCTTGGCGGTCTGTCGGTAGACCGCGGCACTGCCGCCCATCGGATCGGGGGTTTCGCCCCGTTCATCCAGCAGTTGCACGCGATCCGCCGCATCCGGCGCCAGCGCCAACGCCGCCCGCAGGTGTTCGGTCGTCATGCCGTACACGCGCTCGGCCTGGCGCACCATCTCCGCAGTCAATGTCCGGCTGCGGTGTGCGTGCATCGCAAACCCCATCTCACCGACTGCCCTCTCTGCCAAAGCGGTCGCCGACATACCTGACATCGCGAACACCCCCGCCGACTCGATCCGCCAGTGGTGACGTTCCAGTTGATCCGGCTCAAGATTCAGCCGCTTGGCCAATACTGCGCGCGCGATTGCTTCGGCCATGGGGCTGCGGCAGGTATTGCCCGAGCAGATGAACAGCAACGTGCGCAGCGTTAGTTTTTCCAGGTAACGTCGATCGTACACGCCTTCGCGCAGCACCTCGAAGCCGCCGCCGTCGTCGATACGCACCACCGTGGAGGGTTGGGCGAATCGGCAAGGCCCTCCGTCCAGCACCACGGCCGCCGCATCGCCCAGGGCGCGCGCCGCGGCGTGCGCATCGTTGGACTCCGCAGCCCCGGCAGCATTGGCGCTGCTGGCGACCACCGGCCCCCCCGCCGCATCGAGCAACGCCGCCGCCACCGCATCGTCCGGGCAGCGCAGCCCCACCGTGCCTTGGTGATACAAACGTTTTTCCGATTCCGCCGGCAAGTCCAGCCCGCGCAGCTTGCGCGCGATGACCGCCGGTTCGACATGCACCACGTACGTCACCGGACCGGGCAGGGTTTTGCGCGTCAGCCGCTGGAGTATCGGCCGTTCGTCCAGATCCACGTATTGTGCGATGGCCTGCGGATCGGGAAGGTGCACCGAAAAGGGCTTGTCGGCGGGGCGCTGCTTGAGCGTGCGCAGCCGTTCCATGCCCGCATCGCTGCGCACCGACGCCGCCACGCCGTAGACGGTTTCGGTCGGAAAACCGACCAGTTCCCCGGCGGCCAGCGCCTCGACGGCGCGCTTCACCGCCTTGTTGCGCTTCGCCCGCGTGGAACAGTCGAGAACGGTTGCGGATACATCATTCATGACGAAACCTATCGTATGTTGCGGTGATGGATATTTCTAATGCATGCGCATCAGCGAGGTCGTCGCGGCGGGCAGGACGATGTGCGGGCCGTCTTCTACCGCCAGCATCAATCCGTGCTCCACATCGACATCAAGCACGCGGCCGGTCAGTGTCCGATCGCCGCTGGTCACGGTGACGCGGCGTTGCAACAGCGACGAGCGCTGCCGCCATTGTTCATGCAGTTCGTCGTCATCCTCGTCGAACAGCGCACGGTCGAGTTGATCGAGCAGCACATCGGCCAAACGCAAACGATCCACGGCCGCGCTGCGCTCGGCCAAACACGTCGCCGGATGGTCGGGCAGGTCCGGGCAATCGCTCACGTTGATCCCCACCCCGATCAAAGCGCATCGCTCGGCGGTTTCCAGAAGTGTTCCGGCGAGCTTCGCTTCACCGAGTAAAACGTCATTCGGCCAGCGCAGACGCGCATGCAATCCGACCAACTGCTCCACCGCTTGGGCCACCGCGCAGGCCGAGGCCAACACCAGCCGATCCGCAGCGGTCTCACCGGCGTCCACCACCACCGTCATCAGTAACGCTCCACCGGCCCGCGTCAGCCAACTGCGCCCCAGACGCCCGCGCCCCGCCGTCTGTTCGTCGGCCAGCACCACCGTGCCGTGCGCCGCCTGCGGCGAGTCGGCCCGGGCCAGCTCCTGCCGCGCACGGTCCTGCGTGCTGGTGGTCGAACGGTACACCACGATGCGCCGCCCCAGCCGACCCGCATGCCGCGCCTGCAGGTAATCGGCCCAACAGCCCAGGCCCGTTTCGATCAGCGTCATGCCCTGTTGCGGATGCGCATCAATTCGGCAGCCCGCCTGCCGTAACGTTTCGACCCGCCGCGCCGCCTCCATCGGCGCGCAGTCCAGCGCCCTGCCCAGCGCCTCCAGAGTCATGGGGCCGGTCGCTGCGAGCAGCCGTTCCAGTAACGCCGCATCGATCGAAGATTCACCGCTTGGCGACATGGCCGCAATGATAGCAAAAAGGATGGATAGCCGATCAGCCCCCGCATCCACATCGCCGGTGCGGTTTACCAGAAGATCAGGTAGAGCGCCACGGTCAACACGCACACGCCGATGCCGAACACCAACGCGCCCTTCGACTGAGTCATATCCATCTTCGGGTTCACCGGCAGCTCGACCGGCTTCTTGAGCGGATTGATCAACGTCAGGATGGTCAGCACCGCGACGATGATGCCAAAGCAGAGCGCCATCCGATCGAGGAACGACCACTGGGCCACCGCTTCAAGAAAACCGGGATTGTCCTTGCCCAGCAGTTTGGGACTGAACTTGAACAGGCCGTACAGGATCGGGTTCAGCAGCAATCCGACCGTACCGCAATAGCGCGGCACCCGGTGGATCAACAGGCCGAACAGGAAGATGGTCAGAATGCCCGGCGAAATGAATCCCTGGAATTCCTGGATAAACGTGAAGATGCCGCCGAAGGCCGGATCGTCAAGCTTGGGCGCGATGAATATGGCAATCAGCACAAACAGCACCACGAACACCCGACCGACCGACACCAGCTCAAACGGCTTGGCGTTCTTCTTGACTTTGTTGTACAGGTCCATCGTGGCAATGGTGGAGGCGGAGTTGAGCATCGAAGCCAGCGAACTGATCACCGCGCCGAAAATCGCCGCCAGAACAAAACCCTTCAAGCCGTTGCCGACCGGCAGCAACCGGCGGATCAGCGTGGGAAACGCCGCGTCATAATCGCGTAGCGCCAACGTGTGCGTCTGGGCCTTCATCGCCGTGCCATTCAATTCATCCAGAAGTTGGTTGTTGGTGGCTTGCAGGTCCACCGACTCAAACGTATCGGAGGGCGGCATTTCCTTCCCTATCTTCTGCGCGTTGTGCTGGATGATCCGCGTCGCATCAGCCGGGCGACTCCTGGCGAACTGCTCGCTGAACTTGAACAGCGGGATCGCCTTCGGCGGATTCTGACGTGCCTTCTCCAGACGCTTCTCGATCGCCTTGAGGTCGTTGCGGACGTAGCTGTCCTGCGGATCCGGCTTCACGTCGTCCGACAGTGCCTCGTAAAGGTCCGGAGCATACGCCGCGATGGTCTTGGCGTTCTTGACGACGGCCATATCCTGCAAATCTTCGCTGTAGAGGTTGAAGGCAAGAATACCGGGAATGACAACAACAAACGGAATCAACAATTTCAGAAAAGCCGAGAAAACAACGCCCTTCTGCCCTTCCGCCAACGATTTCGAACCCAGTGTCCGCTGCGTGATGTACTGGTTCAAGCCCCAGTAGAAAAAGTTGGGAATCCACAAACCGATGATCAGGACCGTCCACGGAATTTCCGGATCTTCCTTCTCGCGCACCATGTGAAGCTTGCCATCGGGCAAGTCGCCCTGGTTGAGTTGGTAAAAGCGACTGAGCGGCCCAGCACCCTGCAGACTTTCCACCGTCACCTGCTCGTTGCGCGCCGTTTCGATCAACTTCTCGGGGTCGGCATCGCCCATTACGTTCATCGCGAAAACCAGAATCACCACGCCGCCCAGGATCAGCGCCGAGCCCTGCAGCAGGTCCGCCCAGGCACACGCCTTCAAACCGCCGACGAACACATACACCGCCGCCAGCAGTCCGATGATCCAGCAACCGACGGTAATGCTGCCCAGATCGAGACCGAGCACTTCCATGCCCTGAAAGTTGACGGTAATGACCTTCGCCCCGGAATAGATCACCGAAGCGGTGGGCACACCCACGAGAATGATCAGCGTGGCAATGGCCATCACCGTCCGCGCAAAGGTGTTGTATCGGTATTGAAGAAACTCGGGGATCGTGTAAATACCGCTGCGCAGAAAAGTCGGCAGAAAAACAAACGCCACCACCACCAGCGTCACCGCCGCCATCCATTCGTAACTGGCGATCGCCATGCCCAGCCAGTCCGCCGCCTTGCCGCTCATCCCCACGAACTGCTCGGTCGAGATGTTCGCCGCGATCAACGAAAACCCGATCAGCCACCAGGTCAGCCCGCGACCGGCCAGAAAATAATCCGAAGCGCCTTCCGCGCTGTGCGTCTTCTCGCCGCGGCTCTTCCAGAGCCCGATTCCGATCACCGCCGCAATGAACGCGAGGAACACGGCGATATCCACCGGGCCGATGTACTTCGCTGCCAGTGCTGTAAACATGGACGCTTCTCCTTATCGAATCCATGTCCGATCGCTAACGGTCCACCCATTTTTCGACGTGATACGGCGGATTCGCAATGGCCCAAACCGTAACCGATCCCCCACACCACGGGCAAATGAGCGGGGAGAAAAAGGGCGAAGGGATGGAGGGAAAAAGATTCAGTTTTCAGTTTTCGGTGTTCTTGCCAGCCGGAGCGGCGCGTCCTGAGCTTGTCGAAGGGTCCCCGCCCCCGGCACTGCGTTCCCCGCCGCCCTCTCCGTCCCTTAGTCCCTCCATCCCTTCGTGCCTTCGTGCCTTCGTGCCTTAATCCCTTCTTCCTTCCTTCCCCCCCTTCCGCCTCCTCTTCCTCTCATACCCGAACCAATCCGGCTTGCGCACCTCGCGGCCGTACAAAAACCCTCCGCTTAAATAGCCGATCACCTCATCCCAACCGCCGTTGTCGTTGGTAAACGTTTGCGACCTCACCTGCCAACATCGCGCACACGCCAATTGCATCCCCCCGCCCCCGGCACCCGCAGCCCGAAGCCCGGCGGCCTGCCCCGGCCGCCAGTGCAACCCCGCCTCCCCCGCCACTTTCAACGTCCTCCGCTCGCCGATCCACCTGCCCAGCGTCATCATCGGCAACGGCAGATACAGTCGATGCGCCAGCCGACCGCAAGGGTTCCTCCGCCCCCGCTCATCCACCCGACCCGGACACACCCACGACCACCCCGCCGCACTGTCCCGTGCCGTCCCCTGCCTCTTCCGAGGCACGCGCTCCAGCTCCACCTCCATCCCTTCATCCACCCTTTGATAAAACCAATGCCAAAGCGTCCCCCAAAGCGCATGCGGCCCCACCCCGCAATCCGCTCCCGGATCAACCGCACGCTCGGTCCACACCACCGCTTTCGGCACCCCCCGGCTCCGGTGAATCCGCGCCGGCTCAAACCGAACCCCCAGCACCCTGCCCGGCTCGGTGATCTCCTCGAACAACGCCACCGACCCATCCCGCCTGCTTCGGCCAGGCCCACGCTTCGCCCGCTCCGGCATCCACCACTGCGCCAACGTCGCCGGATCGCGCCCCAGGATCGCCGCCGCCTCCTTCAAAAGCACGCCCGGCTTGGGAATAAAAACAGGTCGGCACAATTCCTGAATATGCCACCCATCCAGGACCACGGCGTGCGCACCGCCGCGTCGCCACGCCTGCTCGTCTTCGATGTAGCCGTAGGTCTGTCCGATGCGATGATCCGATGCCCGCACGCTCAGGCACCACGCCCTTGGCGGGCGTTTAAGCATTTTATTACCACTTCTTAGCCACCTCCGCCGCGCCTCATCCGGGTCCGCCTCGCACCGCGCCCACACCCGCTCCCACGCCTCCAACAGGTTGCCATCGAGTTCGTCCATAAGTCGGCCCTCCATATAAGGAGCAACCGACCGCCCCATGCGCATGGAAGTGTCGCGTAAGCCCTGAGTGAGTTGTGCGAGTCGAAGGGGCCGTCATTCCCGAGTAGTCGGGAATCCAGTCATCATTGCAGTTGACAATCAATAATCGGAAATTGATATGCCCCAATAACTCAGCAGTCCGTTAGAACGTCGAAAGGCAATCTTTTGCAAAGTCATGCAGTAGATTTAGTGAATGCCAATATAACCTCGTGACGCATCCGGTTTTCAATTGAGGTTTGTTCTGCCGTTGTTTTTGGGGGTGGCATATACCGCCTGCTAGCAGGTAAATCTCGCGACCATTTTTTTTCTAGGACAAGGCCATGCCTTTGCGCAACGGAAGACACGATTGTTGAGTTACGCACAAATGTTCCTCGTACGGTCGAGTCGCCAACCACATAAACTGCTTGGCCTCTATCTTTTAACACTCGGGCAACCTCAGCCAATGCTTTGTCCATGTCCATTGCATACCGAGCCAAGATGTTGGTGTTGCGTGCAGACAGCTTCGGTTTCAGATCCATTGATGCAAGCAGCTCCAGAACCCACGATGCCTCCATTGCTTCCCTTGAAGCAGTTTCGGCTCCGACACTATCACCACGAATGTCTCGTACCTGACTTATGCTGTAGCCCATCCAAATAAGCGTAAACTTACTGCATCGCATGTAATCGATGGCGTTCAGATAGGGCGGTGAAGTCAAAACCAGGTCAATCGACTCCGTTGCAATCGGCATATTCCTTGCATCCCCATGCTTCACAATAGTCATAGGTCCTACTGGGGAACTCCCCTTCTGAGGACAGTTGGAAACGACCCTTTCAACCGCCGAAACAAACTGTGAGAATGGCTTTACTGGGGCGCTGGTGTATGACTTATGCGGCCTGCTGTGCGACAGGTCCATCGCGAGCGAAGCCCCGGCAGTTTTAGTTATGATGAGACGAGAAAATCCGCACCACAACGCATTACGAATTGCTTTGCTACGAACACGACGAATACATATAGACAAGGCGGCCAACTGTTTTCGCGCATAGTTGTCAAACCAAAAACGAATAAACTTTCGAGTGTCGTTGTTGCTACCAATCGGATATGCATCCCGATATGACAGCGTGCAAAATAAAGACTTGGCGCGATTAAGTACTTCAATGGCCTTATCATAAACCGCATCAGCATCAGTTGTCCGAGTCCAAACATTTGAAAGCAGTACAGCAAGTGGGTCTATGTCAAAGCCTATGGCCCGATGGCCATTTGCGCGAGCGACAGCAAGTACTGTTCCGGAGCCTGCCATTGGATCAAGTACTGTTATCGGAGCGTTACGCTCGCCAAGCGCATCTAGTGCTATGCCGGGAGCCATACGCGCAGGAAATGGATGTATAGGGCTGCGCCCCAGAGTCTCGTAGATCGTCTTATTGTGCGACTTTAACATTGTGTGTTTCTGTATCATAGGTGGGGAACAGCTTGAAATTCTATGATTTTCCTGCAATGTGCGCCTTGGTGGCGGCTTCGATTGCAGCAAGCACATTCTCAGGGCTCGTGTCGAGTTCTACAGTTGCATTGCCAGCGGTGATTTCGCCTGGAGCCATTTGTGCCATGCCCTTGCAAAGTTCCATCAAGTCGTCAGCACTGGAATAGTGAATCGCTGGTTTGGCATGCTTAAGCTCATTGCGGAGCTCTTTGTATCCAACTGGTTCACTCCGATCATCTGCTTGCAGATTGTGGATTGCATTGATGATTTTCTCGTAAGGTGGTTTCGCGACAACCTCATTTTCAATCTCGTCGACCCACGCTTTACACTCTTCCGGCATACTGCACTTAATGAACAACTCACGGATTCTTGCTAGCCCAAGCCGCTTTACGGGACGCAACTGAACCAATCTCGCAAGATCATCAATGTGGATGGCTGTAATAGTACGGCTATTGCCATCACTATCCACTTTCTCGCGATCCGCAGTGATTTCTTTGTATAGTGAGCTAGCTTTTCCGGGCGTGTGACTAAATGCAGGCGCGACTACAATTGCATGCTCGCATTTTAATTCGTCTCGGTGGCGTGCAAGTGTTGAGATTCCTGCAGTTTTAGTAGTTACTTTTTTACCTGATGCACCATCTGCCTTGCTTTTGGCTTCCAGAGTAACAGAATATCGACGGGAAGTATTATTCTCATCTGGGCTGAGATGTGCTTTTGCAAGTCCATCGGGTTTGCCATTTCCCCCAATCCGAGTTGCATCAAAGCCCAGACTACGAAATGATTCAACAACCTCAATTTCTAATTTTTCTTTATCGTTTCGTGCATTCCTAAGAGCGTTGGCTGTCGTTAGGGCTGTACGCCTACCAGATTCGCGTGCAACATGCCGGAGTAGTCGATCGCGTGCGGTCATTACAAAATCTATATGTCCCTGTTTTAGCCCGGATTGAAATAGATGTGATTCGAGAAGCACTTCTGCCATAGCAAACATTTCGAGTGGAAGACCGCTCGATTTGCTTGTAAATTCATCAAAGAATGCACCGACAAACGGGTGCAGGCCATTAATTCTGAGCTGGCCGGTACACGAATCATAAATTGCAATGCCGTCATTATTAGTTGCATCATAGGAGAATGCGATTCCGGTCACGAATTGTTCAGGTGTCTCTGCCCGTTTCTCCAGGCTAGCAACTATTTGATCAATCTCAGCTTCTGTGGCTGCAGGGGGGATAGCTATATACCGGGATTTTATCTTGCCTTGGGAGTACGGCTCGAGCAAGCTCAATAATTGGGCGGCGCGCAAGACTGGACGGACTGCCGCCAAGCTTACGGGCAAGTGCAGCACCAGTATCTTCGCCAGCTACATGTTCCTCGTATGTCTTACGCGCAACATTGAATAATGCTTTAAAAAGATTTTGGGCATCCTTAAGTATAGGGCCTTCCCTGAGAGACTCGCGACTCGACCGTATTTCTTCGTTCAAGCCATCCATGTACACTACTAGTCGAAAACGATTAAACGCGCCATGTTTGAGGTCATTCGGTGAAATGCCAAAGTGACCATCAGCGATGTTGATCAACCGTTCACGTACATAAACAAAAATACCGTGGCTTCGATCTATTGAATCTGATTTGCCCGTAAGCAAGTCTTTATAAAGTTCCATGTACCCGGTAACCCGACCAAGATCAGGATGGCTTAGGCCATAGTAATGCTCATCAGTTTTGTCTCGATTTGGATCATTGTTTATGGTCAAACCATTGGGGCCTGGTTTGTCAATAGCCTTAATATCTTTCCCTATGATCCACCTTTTAATCCGTCCCTTACCAAGCTTGCTCGGTTGGAGTTTTTCACCATCTAAGTAGATTGCAAAGTCAGGGCGTAGCGGAAGGGCTGTGCAGAGTATCCATTTAAGCGTTCCCCTTCTGATCTCATGCACCTTTTCCTTGAGGCCTGAGAGAACTGCAAAAGTCCAAGAGGGCACCGCGCCTCTTCCGAATAATTTCATGCCACAGGCCTTAAAGGTTGCTGCTCCAGTCCATGTGACCAAGGCAGATTTTGCGTCCTTCTCGGTCAGTTCACGGAGTGCGATCCTGATTGGCGTTTTAGGCTCAACACCTTGTTCAACTCGCTTGTCAATCCGCTTATAATCCATTGAAGTCGAATAGAATTTGCCGTCCTTTTTACTGATGTGTGTTAAGTGACTGGCTAACACATAGGTCGCCAATTTTCCAATGCCAAACTTCCCTATCTGCTGTCTGCCTTTGGGCAATATGGCGAGATTTTTTTTATTGCTTATTCCAATGAGCCAATGTCGGTTCAGTCCGTCTGCATCCATCCCCTCGCCGTCATCAAGGACGCAGATGGTTGCGGCCTGTTCGTGAAAGTTTGCTGATAGAAATACAGCAACCTGTTGTGCCCCAGCATCAAAGGAATTGGCGACCAATTCTTCGATGGCCTTGTTCGGGCTAGCGTAAAGCCCCTCAGAAAACAACTCGACAATTTTATAACTCAGACGAACATCAATCTCCCCCGTCTTTGTTCCTGTGCTTATGAATGTTGGTTCTTGGCTCATGGCGGCGGATTATCGCATAATGCTGACGCAACTGCTACACTAGCATGTAGCAAAGTCCGCTGCTTGGCGGGTGGCTGGGCAAAGCAGAGGAGAAAATACCAGTTGCCAGTTCACGGTTGACCGTAAATAGTTGCCTGTTTCCAGTTTACAGTTGACAAATACTGAACTCCCGCCTGATTTGTACTGTCAGTTTTTAGCTCTCAGCCGTCAGCATGAACGGACCGGTCAAAGCGGATAGCCGATGGCTGATAGCTGACAGCTTCACACCGTTCCGGCGGTGCCGGTGGTGATGGGTTCGCTGATGTAATCGCGGGGGTCGGTGATGCGGCCGGTGAGGGCGCTGGCGGCGACAGTCAGCGGGCTGGCGAGATAGACGCCGGCTTCCTTGTGGCCCATGCGGCCGGGGAAGTTGCGGTTGGTGGTGGAGATGCAGGCGATCGGTTCGTTGAGTCGGCCGAAGGTGTCGGCGGGGCCTCCCAGGCAGGCGGCGCAGCCGGACGGTCCGAGTTGGCAGCCGGCGTCGAGGAGGATTTGTTCGATGGAGCGATTGGCGCTGGAATCCAGGGATTCGTCTGATCCGGATGTTTGTCCTCGCGGACCCGGACTCAGGTCCGGCTTGACGGAATCGGGGGTTTGGCCGAGGGGCAGGCCGAAGAGGTTGAGCCGTTGCATGTCGGCGTGGACTTCGGTGGAGCCGGGCACGACGAAGGTGGGGATGGCGACCTGTTCGCCGTCGAGTATGGCGGCGGCGAAGATCATGTCGGTGATTTTACCGCCGGTGCACGAACCGATGTAGGCGCGGTCGAGTTGGGTATCGGTGCAGTTGCGGGCGAGGTCTTTGTTGTCGGGCGAGTGGGGCTTGGCGACGAGCGGCTCGAGGGCATTGAGATCGAACTCGTACACCGCTTCAAAGGCGGCATCGGGATCGTCGGTGAGCACTTCCCAGTCGGGCCGATTGGACCGGGCGCGGACGTAGGCGAGCGTTTTTTCATCGACATCGCAGACGCCGTTTTTGCCGCCGGCTTCGATGGCCATGTTGGTCAGTGTCATGCGGTCTTCGAGGGTGAGGGAGGCGATGCCCTCGCCGGCGAAGGACATGGTTTTGTAGGTGGCGCCGGAGACGGAGATTTCACCGATGACGGCGAGGATGAGGTCCTTGGCGGTGAGGTACGGGGGGATGGAGCCGTGGAACACAAAGCGGAGTGTTGGGGGGACCTTGAGCCAGGTTTTGCCGGTGCCGAGTGTGAAGGCGGCGTCGGTATTGCCGATGCCCGTGGCGAACTGACCAAAGGCGCCGGCGGTGCAGGTGTGGGAATCGGTGCCGAGGAGAATTTCACCGGGCCGAACGTGGCCCTCTTCGGGCAGGGCCTTGTGGCAGACGCCCTTGTAGTTGGTTTGGGTCGGATCGCGATAGGGATTGGGCATGCCCGAGCCGGCGGCGGTGTTCAGAAAATCCACATCATAATAATGCCTGATGCCCTGTTCGGATACGAAATCGCGCAGGATGCCAATGTTGCGATGGCATTTCTCGTCGGCGGTGAAGATGTAGTGATCGGGGATGATGACCACACGATCGGCATCCCAGACTTTCGCGTCGGGTCCGAAACGTTCCTTGAAGATACCGATGGTGCCGGGCCCGCAGACATCGTGGGTCATGAGGATATCGACATTGACCCAGACGTTTTCGCCGGGTTCAACGCTGGTTCGCCCGGCATGGCGGGCGAGGATTTTTTCGGTCAGTGTCATGGCCATGGCACGGCTCCGGGGGCTGCGGGGGGTTGAAAACCAGTGATTTTCGCAGCCACGCGGCGGTATTGTAGAGTCTGGGGGCGCTATAGACCAGCAAACAGAAGGTTCGGATGAATAATTGGTTAAGCAGGTTAAATTACCTTGCGTCGGTGGCCATATGACGTATAATGCGGGCGATTGTGAGCCAAGAGGGATGGTATTGCGTGCATTGGGGCTCGCAATGTAGAGAGTAGCCGATGTCGGCCGAACGGGAGTTCCTTTTTTAAACGAGGTTTACGATGAGAAGAGAGACGAGTGTTATGGCCATATCGGCCGTGCTGTTGCTGTGCTGTTTCACGGCGTCGGTCTTGGGCGGTACGTGGCGAGCTGACAGGGATGAACAATACCACCTCGACCAAGCAGACCTGGACGAGTTCAGCAGCGTGGGACGGGTGAACATCGTAGACGATGGCGAAAATTTCATCGGTTCGGGTACGTTGGTCAACGCCTACACGGTGATGACCGTTGCCCACGTGGTGTATGGCTGGGACGGAACAGATGAAGGCACGCAGTTGAGTTTCACGCTCAATGGTATCACCTACGGCGTGTTGGATGCGGTGTGGCATGAAAATTATGTCAACGATCCCAACGGTTTATCCGTCACACCGGCCTGGGATATCGGCATCTTCACTCTGACCAGCGCTGTAGAAGATTCCGACGTGACGCCAGCCACGTTACATACCGACGATGTGGCCGACTTGGTGGGATTGACTGCCCATCAGGTTGGTTACGGTGCCGCTGGCACCGGGGCGACAGGCGCCATACTTCCTGCCGGGACCAAGCGTGCCGGACCGAACGTCATCAGCATCATTGAGCCGGGCGGTGGCAACAACAGTCTGACAACCAATTACGTTTACCGCTCGGACTTTGACGATCCGGATGATGTCACGGCCGACAACTACGCCGACCCCGTACCCTTGGACCGTGAATACCTGATCGCCGGAGGCGACAGCGGCGGCGGCGACTTCGTCAACATATCCGGTGCGTGGTACCTCGTCGGCGCCAACGTCGAGGGCACCGGGTTGAGCCAGTACGGTGACAATACCGGCCACGTCCTTTTCAGCTCCCACCAGGATTGGATCGAGGAGACACGATTGGATCTTAACGCGCCGGATTTCACCGACCCGACAGGTGTCGATCCTCCTTTCCCCTGGTTCAGTGGAACTGTGGGCGGGCTGAGTCCCGGTTGGGGCAGCGGCCTGGACGCGGGCGGCTTCGAGAATATGGACGCCGGCTACCTGCCCGTGTTCTCCATCAGCACGCTCACAGCGGTCAACATCGATCAATCCAGCAGCATGATCCGGCTGAACAATATCACCTACACCGATAACGACGGCAAGACTTACACGCTGAATCTGTACGCACAAAACCGGGGTGATACGGACGGAGACGGTATCGATGATTTCGCCTACGCGGCCATTGATTTTTCCCAGAATTTCAACGACGGCGACCTCGTGGCCGGGTTCGATGCCGGGTTCTATCAATTCGCCAATTACGATGTGAACCATCACGAACTGGAAGACGGCAGCATCATCCACGTGATCACCAACAAGGACACCGGACACACGATTTACCATGTCATCGACGGCAACGGGAATACCCAGTTCCTCGACCTGATCGAACTGAATCAGACGTTTACGTATGGCCTGACGGATACGGGATGGGCCGCTGGTTTTCTCACCGAGCCGGATGACATACAGCAGATCGGCTTGCGTATTACCCCCATCCCCGAGCCGACGACACTGGCGTTGCTGGGTCTGGGCGGGTTGGCCATGCTCCGACGTCGACGTCGCTAAGACGCGACACGGTTCATTCGCAAACACCACACCCCGCCGCACGACGGGGTTTTTATTTTCAAGGCCGGAGCCGACGTTCATGCGAACTAATTGGTCAGGTGTACTTTCGGAATCGTTTGCTTGCGCCAATCGGCCGACTTGAAGAATTCCGGAATGGCTTTGAGTTTACGTATCCGGATTCGGTCTGGCCATGTGTGCGGTATGCCTTGCTGATGTGGCTGCGTTAATAGGCCAACTGCTCGACGCTGACTTGGCGTTGCGTCAGGGCCTGAGCATCGGTGGGAATTTTGATGTTCGCCAACGGGTTCTCGGCACGAGCCGATGCCGTCCCCGCGGACATCGCGACGATTAAAATGCCGTATGTGATTCGCCACATGGCTTGCCCCTTGACACAAAAAAACATCATCGTCACTTACGTTTCCGCATGGCGAGGCAGGTGGAGGGTGAAGTCCGAGCCCTTGCCCGGCTCGCTGTGGACCTCAATACGCCCGCCGTGCGATTCCACAATGCGTCGGCTGGTCGGCAACCCCAAGCCCGAGCCATCGCGCTTGGTCGAATAATAGGGCTTGAAAACGGTATCGAGCTTGGCGTCTGAGATACCGGGGCCGGTGTCGATCACATGCACGGCCACCGCGTCGGCTCCGCCCTCGGTGGTGATGATGAGATCAACCGCCCCGCCGTGCGGCGTCTGTTCGTAGCGCGCCGCCACCATCGCCTGCGTGGCGTTGATCAGGAGATTGAGCACGGCCTGCTTGAAGAGGGTGATGTCCACGGGCGCCTGGCCGGTATTCGGATCGAGCCGGCTGCGCAGATTGACGCCGGACGATTGCGCCTGGGGAGTGAAGAAATCGACCAATTCCTCGACGGCGGTATTGATTTCGACGGGCTGCCGGTCGAGCCGCAGTTGACCGGCGTAACGGAGGAAATCTTCCAGGATCGTGCGCAGGCGAGCCACTTCCCCGGACAGGGCGTCGAGTCGACGTTGCAGGCGTCCGCCCTGCGGTTCGGGCAGGTCCAGTTCACCGACCTGCTCGTGGATCAACTGGAGGTTGAGCCCGATGGTGGACAGGGGATTCTTGATTTCATGAGCGAGTCCGCCCGTGAGGGTGGCCTGCTCGGCCAACCGCTCGGCGTCGCGCGCGCGGGATTCGAGAAGGCGCACACGCTGGGCGGTGCGGCGCGACCACCAGACAATGGCGGGAATACTCCCACATACGCCACTGGCTAATCCGATGAACAACCATTGCCACATGGGCCGAAGGACCTCAACGTCATGCGGCCGCGATGGGCATCCAACGACGGACTCAATCAATCCCGGGGCGCGGCGGGCTGTTGTTGCTTGGGTTGCCCGACCTGCAACGCTTCCTGCGCCACTTCGCTGTTGACCTTGACGTCGAGTCGCTGGACCTCGCGGGCCTGCCACCCTTTATCGCCCTCGGTCAGGTCGTAGTCAACCCACTCCCCATCCTTGAGCAGGCGAAAACCCTCGCTCTGGATGTGGGTGTAGTGAACAAACACATCCTGCCCGTCCGGCCCGATGATGAAGCCATAGCCCTTCTTCGGATCGAACCACTTGACCTGTCCCCGCGTAGACATACGGCACCTCCAAAACGAAGTGAGGTTGTGAAGTGCATCAACTGCATGGCCCACGGCTAGCCGAACGGCCGTATGCCGTGACACCAACAGAACATTTCATTTCACTTTCCTTCCCGGCCCGAAGTGATACGCTCACGGCATACCGCCACACACAACACCGACCAGGCGGTTGCGTTCATCCAGCGTTCATAATCAGTGCTATTGCTTTCGCAACACGTCACTCGCAACTTCAATACGGACTCAAACGATGAGAAATGTCCTGCAAGCTAGTGACATATTACCACTTGGTAAGAAAAATGCAAAGACATATTGGCATAAGAAGTTAAAAAAACTGAACCGGCCAATAAAAAGGCGCCAGGAACCTTTTTTGACCCGGAAAAAGGGTTCCCGACGTCTTATTTTTTGTCCGAAAAAGGTTCCTGCGCTTTTTTTCCGGAGTCAATCTTTGGCCGCGGCGGGTTCGCCTTCCTGCTCGCCTTCGCCTTCCTCTTCCTTGATGACGGCCTTGCGGGAGAGCTTGAGGCGGCCCTGGTCGTCGATGTTGATCACCTTGACCTTGATTTCATCGCCGATTTTAACCACGTCCTGCACCTTCTCGACGTAGCCGTCGGCCAGTTCGGAGATGTGGCACAAGCCGTCCTGCCCGGGAATCACCTCGACGAAGGCACCGAAGTCCTTGATGGTGTTGACCCGGCCAGTGTATATCTGGCCGAGCTTGACCTCCTCACAGAGCTTTTCGACCTCGGATCGAGCGGCCTCGGCCTTGCCGGCTCCAACGGCGGAAATCATCACCGTGCCATCTTCCTCGACCTCGATGGTCGCACCGGTCTGTTCCTGAATGGCGCGGATGGTCTTGCCACCCGGGCCGATCAGCAGGCCGATCTTGTCGGGGTTGATATTGACGGACAGCAGACGCGGGGCATGGGGGCTGATTTCCTTGCGCGGGGCGGGGATGGCGGCTTCCATGGCCTCGATGATCTTCAGCCGGGCATGGCGCGCCTGCTCGAAGACCTTGGCGATGAAATCGAACTCGATGCCGCGGGCCTTGAGATCGAGCTGGATGCCGGTGACGCCCTCGCGGGTTCCGGCAACCTTGAAGTCCATATCGCCGAAGTGGTCTTCCTCGCCGAGGATGTCGGTCATCATCAACTGCTGAGACCCGTCTTCACTGGTGACCAGGCCGATGCTGATGCCGGCGCAGGTGTTGCGGATGGGGACGCCGGCGTCCATGAGCGCCAGGCATCCGCCGCAAATCGACGCCATGGAGCTGGACCCGTTGGATTCGAGGATCTCGCTGATCAGCCGAACGGTGTACGGGAACTGGTCCACCGAAGGCAGGATGCCGGCCAGGGAACGCTCGGCCAGGGCTCCGTGTCCGATCTCACGCCGGCTGGGTCCGGTGACCCGGCGGGTTTCACCGACGCAGAACGGCGGGAAGTTGTAATGCAGGTAGAACTTCTGGCTGAACTCTTCGCCCAGGCCGTCGACGATCTGCTCGTCTTTGCCCACACCCAGCGTGCAGGAAACGAGAGACTGGGTTTCGCCGCGTGTGAAGACGGCCGAACCGTGCGTCCGCGCCAACACGTCAACTTCACAGGTCAGTTGACGCAGCTCGTCGTGGCCGCGTCCGTCGGTGCGCGTCCCGGCGAGCATCAGCTCGCGGGTGACGGCTTTTTCGAGCTTTTCGAAGGCCTGTTTATAATGTCCGCGTTTGGCCATGATCGCCAAGTATTTCGGATAGCTGACGTCATCGTCCTCGGCGGGTTCGGGACAGGTTTTTTCCAGGTAATCGGAAAAGACCTGCTTGACCGCCTCTTCGCGCGCCAGCTTGCCCTCGGTTTTCTTGGCTGCGGTGAGCGGTTCAGACAGCTCCGCGAAGACCTGATCGATGATTTCCTGCGGCGGCAGATGCAGCTCGGCCTTGGTTTCCTGTCCGGCTTTTTCGGTCAGTTCGCCGATCATGTCGAGCAGGTCGCAGATGCCCTGATGGCCGAACTTGATCGCTTCGAGCACGACTTCTTCCGCCACTTCGGTCGCACCGACTTCGATCATGTTCACGCCTTCCCGGTGGCCGGAGAGAACCAGGTCGAGGTCGGCGTAATCCATTTGCGCCTGCGTGGGGAACAGGACAAATTGATCGTCGACGCGGGCGACGCGCACGGTGGCGGTCGGGCCGTCGAACGGCAGCGTGCTGATGGCCAGGGCGGCGGCGGCGCCGGTGCCGGCGATCACATCGGGTTCGTTCTGGCCGTCGGCCGACTCGACCCAGCACTGGACGACCACCTCATCGTAGAACCCATCGGGAAACAGCGGTCGGATGGGCCGATCGATGATCCGCATGGTCAGAATTTCTTTCTGGGTGGGTGCGCCTTCGCGCTTGCGGAACCCGCCGGGAAATTTTCCGGCGGCGCTGGTGCGCTCGCGGTAGTCGACTTGCAGTGGGAAGAAATCAACGCCCTCGCGCGGCTCGCCCCGGACCACCGCGGCCAGCACGGTCGTTTCGGCGTAGGTGATGAAAACACAGGCGTCGGCCTGCTTGGCCCATCGTCCGGTTTCCATGCGCATGGTGCGACCGGCGATTTCCCGTTCAACAACAGTATGTGACATATGCCAGTTCCTTCACTTGGCCTGCGCCCCGGAACGGGGCAACTCCTATGGGATGTTTCGTGTGGAGTCGGCCGGAAGGGAGGCATCAGGACAGGTGACAGTTGGCAATGCGCATCGCCAAGGCGGTGCCCATTGCCGACTGCCGCCTGGATGCATCATCGGGGCGGCTCCACAACACGTTGATCCGTCTTCACTTCCTCAAACCAAGCCGCTTGATCAGCTCCAGGTAGCGCTGGCGATTCTTTTTGGCCAGGTACCGCAGCAGACGATTGCGCTTTCCGACGAGCATGATCAGACCGCGGCGGGAATGGAAGTCGTGCTTGTGATCCCGCATGTGCTCGGTCAACTGGTTGATGCGCTCGGTCAGCAGGGCCACCTGGATTTCCGGTGAGCCGGTGTCGCCTTCGTGCGTGGCGTAATCGCTGATCAGGGCCTGTTTTTTCTGTGCTGTAAGAACCATGCTTTGCGTTGCCTGTGGTAGCCGGGGGGTTGGAGACAAGGTCGGACCTATTCCGGAATTGCGGCATGATAGCCAAAGCACCGGGGCATTGCAATCATCGACAGTCCACGGCGTCGTTGATAGGATATCGGTCTTTATGGCCTAAAGGCGCCCCGGAAGCGGTTGTGTTCACCACAAAAAAAGCGTGAAATCCCCATGAGCGATGAAGCGATTAAAATTCTGGTCGCCGACAAACTGGCCCCCGAGGGCCTGGAGTACATGCAAAGCCATGCCGGCGTGACGGTGGATTCCAAAACGGGCCTGAGCGAAGACGAACTGGCCTCGATCATCGGTCAGTACCACGGGCTGCTGGTGCGCTCGGGCGTGCAGGTGACGGCGAAGGTGCTGGCCGAGCCGGGCAACCTTCGCGCCATTGCCCGCGCCGGCGTGGGCGTGGACAACATCGATCTCGACGCCGCCACCGCCAAAGGCGTGCTCGTAATGAACTCCGCCGAGGCCTCGACGCTCACCACCTGCGAACATGCCTTCGCGCTGATGATGGCGCTATCACGGAACATCGGACCGGCGTTTCTGACCATGCGCGGCGGCGGATGGAACCGCAAGAAATTCGTCGGCCACCAACTCGCCGGCAAGACGCTGGGCCTGGTGGGCCTGGGGCGCATCGGACACGCCATGGCCGAGCGAGCGCTGGCCTTCGACATGAAGGTGCTGGCGTACGACCCGATTTACAACGCCGAGACCGCCCTCGACGGGCGCGTGAAAATCTGCCCGAGTTTCAAGGAGATGGTCGAGCAGATCGACATTGTCTCCTTCCACGTGCCGCTGAACGACAACACCCGCAACATGCTCAACGCCGAAACGCTGGCCGCGGCCAAGGACGGGCTGATGGTCGTCAACGCGGCGCGCGGCGGTGTGATCGACAACGCCGCCCTGCTCGAAGCGATCGAATCGGGCAAGGTCGCCGGCGCGGCGATCGACGTCTACGAAACCGAACCTCCCGCGGAAGACGATCCGCTGCGCGCCTGCGACCAAGTGCTGCTCACCCCGCACCTGGGCGCCAGCACCGTCGAAGCGCAGCAGGCGGTCTCCATGGCGGCCTGCGCTCAGTTGCTTGAATTCCTCCGCGGCGAAGGGCTGCGCGGTGCGGTGAACATCGCCGGCGTCCGCATGGACCTGCCGCCCGAGCAGTTGCGCCTGGTCGATCTGGCCCAGCGCATGGCCCGGCTGATCGCGCCGATGTGCGAGCAGGGCGTCGGCGATGTGACCGTCACGCTGCACGATAACACCCTGGCCTCGGCGGCGAAAACGCTCGAATGCATGGTCATCGTCGAACTGCTGGCCGCGCAGGTCGATGAACCGATTAACATGGTCAACGCCAAGCTCATGGCCGAGCGACGCGGCATCAAGGCCAAGGTCGTCACCGAAACCGAAGACGGCGGCATCGCCCGGCTCACCCTGGCCGTCACCTCCGGCGACGAGCAGCGCACCATCGCCGGCAGCGTCTTTGAAGACGGCCTGCCCCGCGTGTTACGCATCGGACGCTACGCCATGGACATGGTCCCCGAAGGCGCCATGATGCTCATCATCAACGAAGACCGCCCGGGCATGATCGGCCTGGTCGGTTCATCCATGGGCAACGCGCAGGTGAACATCGCCGACATGGCCATCAGCCGCCACGAACACACGGCACTGATGGTGCTGAAGGTCGACCAGCAACCACCGGAGCAGTTGATCGAATCGCTGCGTCACACACCGGGCATGCTGAAAGTCACCGCGGTCAACCTGCCGCCGCTGAAGGATGGTTGATCGGTTAACTGGTTAGTTGGTTTCGCGGATGCCCCGCAGGGGGGCCGCATTTTGCCACACGATTCATCGCGTTCACTTTCAACCTGCCGCAAGCGGAAGCGAGTGGGTATGACCGACACATCGCTGGACAACATCGCCCTGGCTCCGTCCGATCCGCACGCCACCGCGGAGCAGCGCGGCAGGGATTTGTCGGTGATCTTCATCGTCATCGCCCTGCTGGGATTGTTCACGCCGGGCGCTTCGCCGATCGTCAACTCGCTGGAATCGGGCTACGTGCTCAGCGTGCAGGAGATGGCGCGCGACGGCGGTTGGGTGGTGCCCACGCTCAACGAGCGTCCGCGCACCGTCAAGCCCCCCCTGCCGTTCTGGATCAGCGCCGCCGTATGCAAGATCACCGGGAACGAAACCGCTCCGCTCGGCCTGTTGCGCGGCATCTCGGCCGTGATCGGTTTTCTCACCGCGGCTTGCATCTACCTGCTGGGCTTGCGATTGTTCGACCGGCGCGCGGCGCTCTGGTCAGCCCTGGCGTGGGCGACATGTTTCCTGGTCATCATCGAATACCGCCTGGCGCGGCACGATATCTTTCTCACCGCCTCGGTCGCGCTGAGCATGCTCGGTATCTGGAAGGCGTGGAAAAAAGAGAAGTTCGGCTGGACGATCACCGCGATCGGTTTGATCCTCGCATTTCAATGCAAGGGGCCGGTGAGCTGGATGCTGACCGCGCTGCCGGCGGCAGGGTTTGCAATCGTGCGACGGCCCATTCGCTGGCGCTTTCTCGGCGGGTTGGCGCTGTGGTCGTTCGTGGCGGGATTGAGCTTGCTGCCGTGGGTGGGGTTCATGCTGGTCGAGGTCGCCCCCAACCACCGCAAGCTGATTTACTGGGAGGCGTTCGGGCGCATCGCCTCGGACAGGGCCTCGTTCGAGCCGCTTTGGTTTTACCTGGCCGCCTTTTTTTACGTGATGCCGTGGAGCGGCTACCTGTTGACCGGCGTGATCGTGCCGTTCGAGCGCAAGTACGCGGCGCGGCGGGAGCCGATGCTGTTCTGCTGGTGGTGGCTGGTGGGCGGACTGGTGCTGATGACCATCCCGTTCGAGAAGACCGAACGCTACGCGGTGCCGCTGATCGCCCCGGCCGCGCTGCTCATCGGGCAGATGCTGGTCTACCATCTCGACCTGCACCGGGCCGGGAAACAAGACCCCAAATGCAAGGGCCTGTGGTACGGCCACAGTCTGTGGTTGATGGGATTGTCCGTCGCCATACCCTACGTAATGCAGTTCAAACTGGAGGTAGGCGAATCGATTGCGACCGGCGTCGGCCTGGTCCTCAGCGTGATCGCGATGGGTGTGGCATTTTCTTTCGTGCGTCGCCGGCCCCACTGGGCGACGTTCGGCTCACTGGCGTTCGCGGTTGTGATGTGTTTCGCCTGGACACAACTCGACGCCCGCGCACCGATCAATCGCGATGCCCTGGCCGAACTCGCTCCAAAGATGAATCGGATCATCGGGGAACACGACGTGATTACCTGGCCGAAGCGCCCGCCCAACGCATTGATCTATTACGCCAACCGCACCGCCCCGGCGCTCGGCGAGTGGTATCGGATCGCTGAACATTACCCCGACTGGTCGCCGGAACAACTGAACGAGGTCGTGAAACAGCGGGATGCCAATCAGCATTTGGTTGAGCCGATCCTGACCGAATACCTGCGACAAAACCGCGGCCAAACCCTTTTCATCATCACGCGGCCCGATCACATCGAACAAATCGAACGCCTGGCGGCGCCGCTGGATTTCACCGTGGAGCAGGCACTGGATCTGACGACGCGAAAACCCGGGGAGGCGGAAGAACTGCGTGATCCGTTTCTGCTGTTGCGGTTGTCGGCTCGGTAAGCTCCCGCATTAACTCGCGGTAATCGTCGGGGCAATCGATGTCGCGGGTGAGGTCATCGAGGGTATGAAATTGCTCGCCGCTGGGTTGCCAGTGTTCGTATCGGTCCCCGGCGAAGGGATCGACGTCGGCGGTCGCCAGATACAACCCATACAGTTTGCCGTACATCCAGGCATGGCGGGGGCGGGAACCGCACCGGGCGCGGCGCCGGCTCCAGCGCAACGAGCGGGGCATGCCCAGCGCATGCAGCAGCTTCGGCGGACGCGGACAGAAATTGCCGGCCAGCAATTGCCGGCGGAGATCGTCGTGGGCACGGACGGCCTGCCAGTTCAGTCGTCCGTCTTCGTGAAGCGCGGCGAGTCGGGAATTGAGGAGCAACGCGCGATTCATTTCATCGTGAACCGAACGATCGAAAGCCATCGCAAAGATTTCCGGCCTGCGACCGCGCCGGTGCGGGGGGCTGTTGTAATCGATACCGAAGAAATGCAGACCGGGCGGCGCTTGCACCATCGCATCGATGCTATTACGGGTAAAAAAGACATCGCCGAGCAGAACTAACGTGCGATCCGACCAGAATGACCCGGTGGACAGCAGCGTCTCACTGAGAAAACGATGGGACTGCGGATGCTCCGCCTGGGCAAGAGAACTAACGGCATCGGCAATAGCCGGATCGTGCGCGACTACGACGCGACGCTCGATACCTGCTTCGGCGAGCAATCGAACCGTGCGCACGATCAGAGGCGTGCTCTCGGGCCGACCGACAGTCGCCAGTTGCTTGGGGACGCCGAGGTAGTTGCCCCAACGTTCGGATCGACCGGCAGCGGGGACGACGGCGGTCACGGACATGCGGCTCTCCACTTCACCCACCACCAACCGCGACCGAACGATACTCGGCGATATAACGCTGCGCAAGAAACCACGGCCGGACTCGCCGGCCGCGGTGTCGTTTACGCTCGATCCTGACGACGCGAACGTCGTTTACTTTTTCGCTTCGTAGGTGAACTGCTGACCGCCGACGGAGGCCTCGGCCATCAGTCCGCCGCGGACCATCGTGAAGACGATCACGCCGTGCTCGTAATCGGCATCGGCCGAAGCGCCTGCTTTGGCGGCCACCGCGGAGGCCTGTGCGGCCAGGGCAAAATCACCGCGCTTGAACTCCTCAACCGCCAACTTGTCCTTGAAGAAGATCAGTTCGCTGTAGGACTGACCGCCCAGTTGCAGACCGAAGGTGCCCTGCGTCAGATCGCAGTAGCCGACCATGCGACCCTTCTCGTAGAGCACACCGCGTCCGTGAGCTCCACCGACAATGGCTCCGCCCTTGGCAACGCGGGGAAAGACGGCGTAGCCGTAGGCGTTCTCAAAACGCGGATCCATGGACGGATCAGTATCCTTGAAACGGGCGACGGTGAGCTTGGCATCGTATTCCAAGCTGCCCTTTTCTGCGGCGGTTTTCGGGGCGGTCTCGCAACCGACGAACATGCCCAGCAACAGCGCGGCGAACGTCAGGCAGGTGAGTGTGCTCTTCATGGTGCATTCTCCTGGGAGGGGTGAAATTACAAGCGCATTGTAAAAACGGCATGCCGGGTTTGTCCATCCCACGCAGCCCGGTGATACTGGAAGTGATGAACGGCCTGTTTGAACCCGATTCCCGCCCCACCCCGAGTGGGAAATACGCGGTGGTGGCGCCCGAGCGGGGACTGGACAGCGACGCCGGGCTGACCTACGCCATTCCCGGGGAACTGGCGGACCTGCGAGCCGGGGACCGCGTGATCGTGCCGCTGGGCCGGGGCAACCGCCCCACGGCCGCTTACGTTCTGTCCGTTCAGGACCGCACGGAATTCGACACCGCGAAAATCAAATCCGTCGCCTCGCGCGACGAAGCCGCGGCTAATCTGCCGTCCGACCTGATGGAACTGGCTCAATGGATCGCGCAGTATTACTGCTGCCCGTTGGGGATGGTGTTGCAGACCATGCTGCCGGCGGCGGTGAAGCACGGCGTGGGATTGCAGCGGCGAATGCTTGTCGAACCCAGCGAACCGATTCCCGAGAATGCACTTTCGGAGTTTCTCAAACAACACAAGCTGCCGGCCAAGCAGCGCGACGTGTTAACCACGGCCCTGCAACTGGCCGCCGTGGGCAAGATGCCCATCGACATGAAAGACCTGGCCCACCACGCCGGGGCCAAAACCGCCGGGCCGGTGCGCCGGCTGGTCGACAAGGGCCTGCTCCGCACGGTGGAATCGCATCAAGTGCGCGCGCTCTGGGCCGACCGGGACATCGAACCGCCGCGCGATTTCGATCTCAACGACGATCAACGCCGCGCCGTCGAGGCCGTAACCGCATCGCTGACCGAAGGTTTCTCCGTCCAGCTTTTGCACGGCGTGACGGGCAGCGGCAAGACCGAAGTCTACATGCGCGCGATCGAGCCGATCGTCGAGCAAGGCGGATCGGCGGTGGTGCTGGTTCCGGAGATCGCCCTGACGCCGCAGACCTGCGGACGCTTCATCGGGCGGTTCGGCAAGCGTGTGGAGGTGGCGGTGCTCCACTCGGGGCTGACGGCCTCGCAACGTCACGCCCAGTGGCGCGCGATTCGCGACGGCAAAGCGCGCGTGATTGTCGGAGCGCGATCGGCGGTGTTCGCCCCGGCGCAAAAGCTGGGATTGATCGTCGTCGACGAAGAGCACGACACCAGTTACAAGCAGGATCAACTGCCGCGCTACCACGGGCGCGATGTCGCAATTAAAAGAGCGCAGATGCTGGGTATTCCGCTGGTGATCGGCTCGGCCACGCCTTCACTGGAAAGTTATTGCAACGCCACCCAGCATCGAACCTACCGTCTGCTCGAGCTGCCGCGGCGCGTCGCCGAACAACGGCTGCCGAAGGTCGAGATCGTCGACATGACCGGCGAACGCCAACGACGCTATCGCGCCACGGCCGGCAAAGGCGCCGGAGTGCACCTGCTGTCCCTGCACCTGGAGCAGGCCCTGCACCAGACGCTCGACGACGGCGGCCAGGCCATGCTCCTGTTGAATCGGCGCGGTTACGCCAACTGGATCGCCTGTCCCGATCACCAGTGCGGCTGGATGATGCACTGCGATCACTGCGATGCGCAAATGGTCTACCACCTGCACGCAAAGATTCCCACGGGCGGGTTGGTGCGATGCCATTACTGCGGATTTGAAAACCGCTTGCCGCGTCTCTGTCAGGTGTGCGGGAAGAAGGTCACGGTTTTCGGTTTGGGCACGCAGCGCGTCGAGCAGGAGCTGGCGGCCAAGTTTCCCGACACCCCGGCCTTACGAATGGATTCCGACGCAATGCGCAGCGGCGCCGACTACCACGAGGCACTGGAGCGGTTTCGCTCCGGACAATCACGCTTGTTACTGGGTACGCAGATGATCGCCAAGGGCCTGGACTTTCCCAACGTGCGCCTGGTGGGCGTGATCAGTGCCGACACGGCATTGAACCTGCCCGATTTCCGCGCCTCCGAGCGGACCTTTCAACTGATCTCGCAGGTGGCCGGGCGCAGCGGGCGATCGAGCGCGGGCGGACGGGTGATCGTGCAGACTTTCAATCCAACCAATCCCGCCATCCGGTTCGCCGCGCAACACGATTACCCCGGATTCGCCCGATGGGAATTGGCCAACCGCGCCGAGCATGGCCTGCCTCCCACCTCGCGCATGGCGCGCCTGGTGCTGCGTCATCGGGACATGGAGTCTTGCGAAAAATCCGGCCGACTCCTCGCCGCGGCGCTGCAAAAGCTGGATGAACGGGAGGAAACCGCGGCGCGGATCGGTCCGTCGCACCCGCCTGCGATTGCGCGCATCGCCGGGCACCACCGCCGCCAGATCGAGATTCTTGCCGAAGACGCAGCAGCGTTGCAGCGTTTGTTGGGCGCGGCGCGTCGAGAGGGACTGATCAAGTCCGATGCGCACATGGCCGTCGACGTCGATCCCGTGGCGTTGATGTAATTTTGCAATCGGCGATATGAAGCGGTCTCGCGGCCGTCGCCCTGCTACGCCTGTTCACCCCGTATTGGCGCGGTCGTGCGTTCCGCCGTTGTCCAACTGCCGCAGTGCGATTTCCAGCCGCTCGTGCATTTCCTTCATGGAGGCCGGTCGCTTGGCCGGCTCAAACTCCAGGCACTGCATCACCAGGGCCGACAGGGACGGGGGCACCTTCGGATTCAATTCGACCACGGGCCGCAGTTGGGCCTGGTGCTTGGGAACGATGCGGTCGTCCTTGGGAATGAGCGTCGGCACGTATTGATCGGTCAGGCACCAGTACATCGTCGCGCCCAGGTTGAATACATCGGTGCGCGGTGTCAGCGGATGGCGGAGCACCTGCTCCGGTGAAATGTAATCGGGCGTGCCCTGGATGCGCTGCTTGATCGTGTTGACCGGACAGGACTGGCCGAAGTCGATGATCTTCACCCCGCCGGTGTTCGCCACGAGGATGTTGTTCGGCTTGATGTCGCAGTGCAGATAGCCGATACCGTGCATCGCGTTCAGACCGTCGGTCACGGCCAGGAACGTCAGCAACATGCGCCGCAAACCCTGTGGGCGATGCGCTTCCACCGTCACGCCATCCACCAGTTCCATCAGCACCAGCAACTCACTGACGCGCAACACCTTGCGTCGCCGAATCAAGCGGTGGCTTTTTCGCAGGACCGGGTGATCGAGTTGATTGCAGACTTCGTGTTCGTTCAGCGCCTGATCGACAAAACGCTGGTCTTCCGGCGCCTTTCGGACGACGTGCTTGATCGCATACACCTGACCGCTGCTCAAATCCTGTACAGCGTAGATGGTGCTGCTGGCGCCGTGGCCCAGAACATCGATCACTTCAAAATTATCGATGCGATGAATCGCTGACATCCGACTTAACTTTCCATCCACGCGATACACGGTAGTCCCAACTCCAACTATAGCCGGTCCAACGTAACTCTGCCAGCCACCTGTTGACATCCACGGGCGGCGTTGAGAAAAACCAAAAACAAGTTGTCTCCGCATCGCAGGTCATGATGATGAAAATCCGGCACGATGCGGCGCAAGCCGGTATGGCACGCAGACGAACTGAGAAAATGCTGATGGAATAACCGGCCGTTTACGGCCGGTCGATCAACGCTTCGTGAAGACGCGCCATGGGAAACAGCCGGCCGGGACTGGTGGTGTCGGCCAGGTCGCTGTGCAAATAAACCCGATGGGCGGGAATCGAAAGCTTCCTCTGAAGCGAATGCACCAGGCGGACCAATTGCTCCACCTGATTACGCGTGGGCGGCTTGCGATCGCCGTTGCCGATCAGGCAAATCGAGATGGCCCGGGGGATATAAACGCTGTCGATCTGTTGGGTCCAGCGGTAGCCGGTTTCAATCAGGCCGTCGTTGGCTCCGTCGCCGTTGCCGATGACAAAATGCCAACCCAACCCGCCGTAGCCCAGTTCCTGGTGCAGCTTGCCGAGCATCTGGGCGTTGCCCATCGACTGGCCGGAATGGTGAACGACGATCGAGCGCCAGCCGGTCCGGGCGGGATCGGCCTCGATCCGGTAGATCGCGTCCAGACCCTGCCGCTCGGACTCAAGCACGGCCAGGGAAAGATTGCCCACCGGGGCGATCGGCCGGGGCTGCAGCACCAGCAACAGCGCGCTGGTGAGGGTCATCGTGGCCACCAGACAGGTCAACACCACCAGGGTGCGCCGGTCAAACATGCTCGACTTGTCGGAACGTCCTTGATTCATAAAACCGAGAATTGTGTGAGCTTATAATACAAACGACTTACCGTTCATTATTCCCTTTGAATCGGCCGCAGACAATAAAAAACTTTCATATTCCACGGAAAAAGTGACCTTCCCTGAACATTCGCCCGATAAGACGCCGCTCAATAGATGTAGGGGCTCAAACGCTCACGAAGTGCGGGGCGTTCTTCGCCATACGGATCGAGTTGCGTCCGGGGCGCGTACCGGCCGTGGAAGCGATCGTATCGCTCGTACGGCGTGCGCTGGTATTTATCCGGAAACAGGGCCTGTTCGCAGCCCACCACCGCGAAACAAACCAACATCAGAAGTATCGGTAACAGGTAACGCATGACGTTGTTCATGATTGTAACGGCTATGGCGATTCGGGGCGAGCAAGGGTTAACACGGATCGACCCCGGTTATTCCTGCAACTGCTCGGCAATCCGCCGGGCGAGGGTCAGGGCCTGCTCGGCGGTGGCGATCCGGGCCATGAGTTGGGCGTCGTAGACCCGGTCGAGGATCGTTTTGAAAGCGGGACCGGGCTGGAAGCCGGCAGCGACGAGGTCGTCCCCGGTGATCAGGGGCTTGGGGGCCACGCCTTCGTCGAACAGTCGGGCGGCCTGCTCGTCCAGCGCCTGCGGATCGATCGCCCGCTCCACCCCGGGCAACATCCCGGCCAACAGGCGCAATTTTTGCCAATCCGTCCGGGCCAGCAGCCGTTTTCGCTCGGCCACGTTGAGCGAAGGCCAGTCCAGCACGCCGGGCAGCTTCCGCAGCAGCGCCCGGAAACGGTCGGTATGGGTGTTGGACAGCATCAGGGCCGACCGCCACCGCCGAGCGATCTGCACCGCCTTCAACGAACGCAGAGCGTCGGTCAGACGGATCGGATCGTCGATGTGCAGGTGACGGTCCAGCGCCCAAGCCGCCAGTGCCAAGTCGTAATCGGCTTCGCGGGGCAGGGAGCCGAGGATGGCCGCCCCCTCGTCCTGGTGGTCTTCGTTGAGCACGATGCCATCCAGCTCGAAGCGGTTGAGAAGCCGCACGGCCGCAGCGCGGCTGTCGCGCTCGAGCATCATCTGCACCTCCGCGGCAATACGCTCGCGGCTGATCCGCGACAGCTTGGGACCGTGGGCGCCGATGGCCTGTGCCGTGTCGGCGTCGATCGACCATCCCAGTCGCGCCGCGAAGCGCACCGCGCGCAGCAGACGCAGGTAATCCTCGTCAAACCGCTCATCGGGATCGCCGATGCAGCGGATCAGTCGCGCTTCCAGGTCCGCCTGGCCGCCAACGTAATCGATCACCTGTCGGGTGATCGGATCGTAGAACATGCCGTTGACCGTGAAGTCGCGGCGTTGGGCGTCGTGCTCGGCATCGGAAAAATCGACGTGATCGGGCCGACGGCCGTCGGCATAACCCCACTCGGTACGAAACGTGGCGACCTCGATCTCGCATTGCATCAATCGCACCAGCACCACGCCGAAGGCCTCACCCACCAAGCGCGTGCTGCGGAACAGCTCGCAGACCTGCGGGGGGCGCGCCTCGGTGGCCACGTCGTAATCGGTCGGCTCCAGTCCCAGCAGCATGTCGCGCACGCATCCCCCGGCGAAGTAGGCGGTGTGCCCGGCTTCCTGCAACACCCGTACGACTTTCTCCGCCGCCTGGCGCTGCTGTCCGGCGGGATGTTTCGATGCGGCGCTCATGAAAGGGATTATCACCTTACAGCACGGTGATGAAAACCCCGGCGACAACGGCACGAGAATCAACCGCGGTGGTAATGATGCAGCGTCATCGAGCCGTAGACGAAATGGTGAGCCGACCGCCACCGCTCGATTTCGGGCAGTTCGGCTTGCTTGGGCGTGCGCAGCACGAGTTCGGCATCCGGGGCACACCGCTCAGCCAACAACGTCAGTTGCTCCGCCACACGCTGGGCCGCAGCCGGATCGGTCATCAGACGGTACGGCGGATCACAGAAGATCAGGGACAGGTCGTCCCGCTTCAACTTGGCGAGGACGGCACTGCTGAGCGCATCGACCGCCAGCACATCCGAGCGTTCGGCTTCACCGATTGCGTCGATGTTCTTTTTCAGGCGCTGCAGCGCGGTCCGGTCGCGATCGACGAACGCCACAAACGCCGCACCGCGACTGAGACACTCCAGACCCAACGAACCGGTCCCGCTGAACAGATCGAGCGCGATGGCATCGGCCAGCCGGTCCGCCGCCGCCAACCGATCGAACAGTGCGGTTTTCACACGATCGGTGATCGGCCGGGTCGTCTGCGCATCGGCCGGCCCCAGCAGCTTCCGCCCGCGATATTGACCGGCAATAATCCGCATGACGATTCACCACCGAGAACACGGAGACCACGGAGGAATACATTACGAGAAAACAGAATCAGTTTCTTCTCGGTGTTCTCCGTGAACTCCGTGGTGAGGTTTTGTATGCAACGAGGTACGCCACCCAGGCGTCGCAATCGCCCGGGTCCAGTTCGGTTATGAATCCGTCTTCCGACTCGAAGTAGATGTCCAGATCGTCGAAGCCCGCCTCCAGCAGCAACTCGGTCAGCTCCGGCAGCGACCACAGCCGCCAGTCGTAAACGAATGCATCACGCAGCATGGAGCCATTGGGGAACTGGAAATGAATCTTGCACAGGATTTCACTGGTGATGGGATTGAACGCCGCCTGCTCCCAGAGATAGGTGAAGTTGGCGAAATTGCGGCGATCGATATCCGGCGTGATGGATGCCGGGCCCCCGAAGGCGTCGAGAATCAGCATGCCCGGACGATTGAGACAACGCCAGGCATGTCTGAGGTATTGGCGCAACGTCTCGCGCCGCTTGTAGATGAAATGGGAAAAGTTCAGGGAAACCAGCACATCGCCGCGCCGGCGCACGTTCCGCACATCGTCGCAGAGCAAATGCAACCGTTTGCCCGCATCGCCCAGCGGTGCGCGGTTGTGCTGCTCGGCCCAGTCGAGGACCGGCGCGTCGAGGTCAATGCCGATCGCTCGTCGGTCCGTCCCCGAAGCCGCCCAGTGCGCCGCCAGGTTCGCCGTCCCGCAGAAATCTTCGCGCAAGACGCGCGGCGTCAGGCCGTGATGCTCCGCCACATCCTCGATGAAGCCGATCATCACCTCCGGGCGTTGCACCGATGCTTCATACAGCGCATGGCGATCGGCGGAGCGCGGCGTCAGCGCGCGCGGGGCGGGTGGTTTGCGTCGTCGGGTCATACCGACATTGAACCCGCTCGGTCGCAACGGGACAAGCCACTTGGTCGCGGCGGGCATTTGGTGTAGAGTTTGCCGCCATGGGTAATAAGAAAAAGAAAAGCCAGGCCGACACCGCAGATAAGTACGATCTCTACCAGCGCTCGGTCCAGGAGCCGAGCTGTGAAGTGATCTTTTTCAACCGGATATTCAGCAAGCGATACGGCCGCAAACCCCTGCTGCTCCGCGAAGATTTCTGCGGGACGTCGGCGGTCTGCTGCGCGTGGGTGAAAAGCCGATCCGACCGCCGGGCGATCGGCGTCGACCTCGATCCCGAGCCGATCCAGTGGTGCATTGAGAACAATTTTCTCGGGTTGAAGGACGAGCAACGTCAACGAATCGAGTTCCGCATCGACGATGTGCGCACCGACGCCCCGGACCGGGCCGACATCGTCGCCGCTCAGAACTTCTCGTTCTTTTGTTTCCAGACGCGCGATGCCCTGCGCGGCTACTTCCAGGCCGCACGCAACCACCTGGCCGACGAAGGCCTGTTCGTCCTCGACATGATGGGCGGCTATGAAACCTTCGAGGAAGACCGCACCGAAAGAACGAAAAAGGACGGCTTTACCTACCTCTGGGAACAGAAGCGCTTCGATCCCATCACCCACCACTGCAAGTACCACATCCATTTCAAATTTCCGGACGGCAGCAAACTCAAGAAGGCCTTCACCTACGAATGGCGCATGTGGATGATCCCCGAGGTCACCGAACTGCTGCTCGAGGCAGGCTTCAGCGAAGCCGAGGTCTACTGGGAGGGGACCGACAAGGACGGCGACGGCGACGGCGTGTTCCGCAAACGCAGCCATGCCGAATCCGATCCGAGTTGGATCGCCTATCTCGTCGGCGTCAAGTAAGGCCAACCACAGAGGCGCAGAGACGCAGAGTCATGGCCTGTCAATAGATTTGTTTGCGTGATGACCTCAAAACAATTATCAATACAAGCACTTGGCGTTCTTGGCGCTCTTTGCGACTTGGCGGTGAATTCATGAAATTCCAAGGCCCCAAAGGCACACGCGACTTTTTTCCTCCCGAAATGGCCTGGCGGCGTTACCTCGAAGACGCCTGGCGACGGGTGTCGGTCCGCAACGGATTTGAGGAAGTCGAAGGCCCGATCTTCGAGCCGCTCGATCTCTACCGCGTCAAAAGCGGCGAGGGCATCGTCAGCGAACTGTTCCACTTCGAGGACCGCGGCGGACGCGAACTGGCCATCCGACCCGAGTTCACGCCCACCCTGGCGCGCATGGTGGCGGACAAGGCCGCTTCCCTGCCCCGGCCGATCAAGTGGTTCTGCATGCCCAACCTCTGCCGCGCCGAGAAACCGCAACGCGGCCGGTTGCGGGAGTTCCTCCAGTGGAACATCGACATGTTGGGCATCGCCGAGCCGATTGCCGATGCCGAGGTGATCTTCACCTGCATCGATCTGATGCGTGAGTTGGGCCTGACGGCCGAGCACGTCAAAGTGAAAATCAGCCACCGCGACACCGTGCATCAGATTCTGGCGCGGCTGGGCGTGGCAGACGACAAAATGCTCGAGGCGTTCGACCTGCTCGATCGCCGCGAGAAGATCGAACCGGACCAGTTCAACAAAGAAGCGGCCAAACTCGGGATGGACGAGTTCAAGGTCGAACGGTTCACGCAGATGTGCCGCCGCAAGTATCCCGCCGGGGATGTGCCGCACCTGGCGCGATCGGTCGGGTTGGAGCGCATCGAAGATCTGGAAAAACTCGACGTGCAATTGCAGGCGCTGGGCATCGCCGACTGGTGCGAATACGACCTGGGCATCGTGCGCGGCCTGGCGTATTACACGGGCACGGTGTTCGAGGCGCATGAGATCAGCGGCGCCGAGCGCGCCCTAGCCGGGGGCGGACGGTACGACCGACTGATCAAGCTGATGGGCGGCCCGGACATGCCCGCGGTGGGCTTCGGCATGGGCGACGTGGTGCTTTCGCTGGTGCTGCAGGACAAGGCACTGGCGCCCAGCGACGTGATGCCCACGGTGGATGCGTTCGTGCTGGCGGCTTCGGACACGGCGCGGCCGACCGTCGGGAGCATCGTCGCACAACTGCGCTCGGCCGGGTTGCACGCGCGCATGAGTTACCGCTCCACCACCAACATCGGCAAGCTGCTCAAGGAAGCCGACGCCTGCAAGGCGCGCTTTGCGGTCATCTGCGACGACCAGACCACCAACGCCCAAACCGTCGCGGTAAAAAATCTGGCATCGCAGGACCAACAGGCCATCGCCCTCAGTAAACTGGTCGCTCACCTCAGGCATGCCTGAGCGGGCGTCGTCCGTAGCCGTGCCACACAGTTGACACGGTCTTGAAAGCGCGCGCCGCATCCTTGACACTATGGGTCATGGCCAACCGCCGGTTTCATTACGATGCGGCGTTCGAGCATTACCTGCGAGCCAAGCAGATTCCCTACGTGGCCGTGGACGAGGCACGCAAGGCGCTGCACGGGCCGGTCAAGCTCAAAAGCTTCGACTTCGTGGTCTACGGTTCGCAGGGAACCAACTGGCTGGTCGATGTCAAGGGACGCAAGCACACCGGTCGATCACACAAGCAACTGGATAACTGGGTGACCGACGCCGACATCCGCGACCTGCTGCGCTGGGAGCAGATTTTCGGGGACGGCTTTCAGGCGGCGCTGGTGTTTCTGTATTGGTGTGACGCCCAACCGCCCGATGCGTTGTTCATGGAAACGTTCACCTGCCGGGAGCGTTGGTACGCGGTTCTGGCGGCGTCGGCGGCCGACTACCAACAACACATGACCCGCCGATCACAACGCTGGGGAACGGTCCACGTGCCGGCAGGATCGTTCGGACGCATCAGCCGCCCTTTCCTGGAGTTGCTCTAGGCGGGAACAAACCGTCCCGCCGGAACGTCTAACCTGTGCAGGGGTTGCGTGCGCCCGGTTTACACCCCCCCTGGATGGGTTTATGATCGTGTCGATGAAAGCGCCGGCGATCATTTCGAGTCTGACAGCCGCGGCTGTGGTTCATGCCGAAACCGCCCTGGCCGCGATTCCCGATGCCCCGGATCAGATTCCCCCCGCCAATCAACCCGGCGCCTGGCAATCCTGGCTGATCGCGATCGTGATATTCGCCGCGGCGGGAATGATCTGTATGAAAAGATCCAAACGTACCCACCTGGACTGATCGGTTGGAAACAATCCACCGCCAAAGGAGTGACACATGAAAGGCAAAAGTTTAGGCGGGCTGATCGTGCTGAACGTCGTGCTGTTGGCGGCGTTGGCGCTGTTCAGCTTACTGGGACCGCAGCAGGTCCACGCGCAACTGGGCGCCCAGCAGGGCGGTGACTACCTGATGCTCGGCTACAATCCGGCCGGACGTCAGCCCTGGGACGCCATCATCATCACCGACCTGAACTCGGGCAAGATGCTTGCGGTGCGATACGACACCTCGCGCAAGCGTTTTGATCTGCGCGGCTACCACGATATCTCCGCGGACGTCAAACGGGCCATGGGCCAATAAGGAGTCTTGCCATGACACGTACGAAACTCGCTTCTTATTGTCTGCTGGCTTCGGCCTTCGTGCTCGGTGCGATGCTGATGATCCAGGTCGCCGGTTACGTGGAAAACGAGGCCCGGGCCGACATGGTCACCACCGCACGATCGGTCAGCATCCTCTCGGCCAGGACGGATAACGGCGAATTGCTGGCGATCCTGGATTCGCGCAACGAGATGCTGATGGGCTACCTGCTCGATGCCAGCCGACGCGAATTCAAACTGATGGACGCGCTGAACGTGCGCGAGGTGCTCAGCCGCGGCGGCGGTGGCTCGTCCCGGGGCGGCCGTTCGCCACGCTGACCGGCGCCTGAACTGGACGCCCGCGGAACAAGGCCCATGTCCATTGATCCCCAAGGGCTGGCCGACACCGGTTGCGCCGGTCAATCCATCCCACGACACGACGCCCGCGCCCTGCTCGACGGCGCGGGCTTTGACTTGATGGACCTGCTCGGGGCGGCGGGCAGGGTCCGTCGGCATTTCTTTGACAACACGGTCTCGATCCACGTACTCGACAACGTGCGCAGCGGCGCCTGTCCCGAAGACTGCGGCTACTGCGGGCAGTCGAAAGATTCCACCGCGCCGCTCAAGCCCTACAAACTGAAAAACGTGGACCGGATCGTGGCCGACGCCCGGGCCGCACGCGACAGCGGCGCGTTTCGTTTCTGCATGGCCGCCTCGGGCCGGGGACCCAGTGCCACCGATCTCAACGTGATCTGCCAAGCGGTGGAACGGATCAAGGCCATGGGCCTGCGCACCTGTCTCAGCGCCGGGCTGATGGACGAGGCGGCGGCACAACGGCTCAAAGACGCCGGGCTGGATCGGCTCAACCACAACCTCAATACCTCGCGCGCTCACTACCCGGCCATCTGCTCCACCCACACCTACGACGATCGCCTGGCCACGCTGCGCGCGGCGCGCGCCGCCGGGCTGGGCATCTGCTGCGGCCTGATCGTCGGCATGGGCGAAACGTACGACGACCTGGTCGACGTGGCGCTCGAGTTGGCCGAGTTGAAAGCCGAGTCGATTCCCGTCAACTTCCTGCTGCCGATCGAGGGCAACCCGGTCGCCAATCCGAAGTGCGACAGCAAACCACTCGATCCGTCCCTGGTGTTGCGTGTGCTGTGCATGGTGCGGCTGGTCAACCCGGCAGCGGAGGTGCGCATCGCCGCCGGCCGGGAGCACCACCTGCGCTCGATGCAACCGCTGGCGCTGTGGCCGGCCAATTCGCTGTTCATGGACGGCTACCTGCTCAGCGAAGGCGACACCGCCGAGCAGACGATCCGCATGATCCTCGACGCCGGATTCGTCCCCCGCCTGGATGAAGGCACGTGGCCGGACAGGGTGCGCAAGATGATCGAGCAGGGCCCCACGCCCGCCTCACCGCAAACCGCCACACTCAAGCTGGGTGTGATTCGTTAGCGCGTCAGCGTTTCATCGAGAATCTGATCGGACAACGACACGGCGACCTGGGGCTTGGTCGGCGCTTCGCCGGATTCCATTTCCGCCAGCAGCGCTTCGGCGCGGGCGCGGGTCGCGGCCATCTTCGGATAGCGCACTTCACGGTACCCGGTGACCGACTCCGGCGTCCTGAGCACTTCGAGCCAGGTCCGGTACTCGGCGTCGTTGGTGAACGCCAGGTGATCGACGAGTTGCTCGTACCAGTCGCGGAAGTCGCGTTCGCGCTTGTGCCAGCCGGGCATCAGATCGCGCAGCCAGCCGCAGCGCGCCATCAGGCGCATCTGCCAGTCTCGTCCGGCCCACTCAAAGCGGAAGGTGCGGCCGAACAGAGCGAACTCGGGACGGTTGTGGTGCTTGTAGACGATGCGATCGCCGCGCGCGGGATTGACCTTGTACCGGATACGATCGCGCCGGTACTTCTCGGGGCTGGTCAGCAGCGCCGCGACGTAGGGCTCGTCCTTGATGAGCATGACCTTGGCCAGGTTCCAGACGACCGCGTGCGTGACGCCGTAACCGTGCCGGCCATCGTCCTGACGGAAGACCTCGACCAGCCGCTTGCAATAGCGCTCGGCGTACCGGATGCCGCCCCAGACCAGACAGTCGTAGGCACGGACCACCACGTCGCGCATCAGTTGATCGTCAACGGGTCGGCCGCGCGTGGCGCGGAACGTCTGGCGCATGAGCAGCCGGAACCGCCGTGCCATCAGGTCCCCGCGCTTTTTGCCGTAGCGGGTGCGAACCATGTTGGACTTGCGCCGCAGGGCCTGCCGGGCCGATTCGTACTTGTGCCGGGCTTCGACCACGAACAGGCCGGGCTTGACGACGATCTTTCGCCCGATGTGAAACGCGCGCAGGTTGCGATCGAGATCGCGCCGGACCAACGTGCGAATCGCCTGCTCAATGGCCTCGATCTTCAGCGGCAGAAAACCGAGCTGGCAGGCCATGCCGAGCATCATGACATTGGCGTAGAGCTTGTTATCGAGGACGCGCTCGCACAGATCGCCGACGTTGAAGCCCATGTAGCGGTCTTCGCGGACACGGCCGCGCAGGGCGGTTTCCAACTCGGCCGGATCGAAATCATCGCGGCCCATCAGACCGAGGATGGTCGGCGTCTTGGCGGTGTTGACGACGGCGGCGGTGGTCTGCGGTGAAGCGACGCGATACGGACGCCGCGGATCGACGCTGCGCACCGCTTCGAGCAGATCCACACCGAGGACCAGGTCGGCCTTGCCGAATGGAATGGTCGGCGTGAGTGCCGCTTTCTTTTTCTCGCGCGTGAAGACGATCTGCGAATACACCCCGCCGTTGCGGATCGCCAGCCCCTTCTTGTCGAGGAACTGGACGTTGTAACCCATGCGGTGACCGGCGGTGACGAGAATGCTTGTCGCCAGGCCGATGCCCATCCCGCCGACTCCGGTCAGGTAACACCGCCAGACATCCTGGTCGGCGTGCAACGGGCGCGGGGGTTCGGGCAGATCGTCGAGCTGGACGAACTCATCGCCGCTGCGCGCCGGTTGTCTGCGATGAATGGTGATCTGCTCGAAGGAGGGGCAGGCGTAAATCTTGGCGCAGGCACCGTCGTTGACGCACCAGCTCAAGTCGGTCTGCACTTTGGGGCCGTAGTCGGTATCGACACTTTTCAGTCCCGGGCAGCCGGTCTGGTTCGTGCATTCCAGACAGTTTTCGCAGACTTCCTCGGCGACGTTCATCAGGGTCTGCTTGGTGAGATACCCCTGCTTCTCTCGCTCGCGGTTCTCTGCCTTTCGGCGGCGGCGATGGAAGGTGATGCCGCATTCCTTGTCAGCAATGACGACCTTCACGCCGTCGGCCAGAATCGTGCTCTCGAGCATCTTGCGATAACCGCTGCGGTCGGCCGGATCGATCCGCACCACGCGCACATCGCTTTTCAGTTTCTTCGGCACCATCCCCCGCACAATGCGCTCGACATCCTGCGGAACGATGGGCTGACCGGTCATGTCAAACTCGACACCGGGATTGGGCTGGTGGCCGGTCATCGCGGTGGTGCGGTTGTCGAGAATGATGTAGGTGATGTCCTGCCCGGAGGCGATGGAGTTGGAGATGGCGATCTGGCCGGAATGGTAAAACGTGCCATCGCCCATGAAGACCAGTTGCTTGTTTTCGATGAAGGGATCGATGCCGGCGCCGGTGCCGCCGCCCAGCCCCATGCCGGAGTAGTTGTGCATGAGGGGCTTGTTCGGCTCGAACATCATCATGGTGTAGCAGCCGGTATCGCCGTGGCAGACCAGATCGACCGGTTTATGCCGGTGATGGGCCTGCATGTAATCGGCGTCGAGCAGATCGCGGCGCAGCTCAAGCAAAGCGCTGGAAGAATCGCGGTGCGGGCAACCCGGGCAAAACGCCGGCGTGCGCACCGGGACGTTGACTTCCACGTCAGCGGTGTTCCGGATCAACTCGAGCTCCGCATCCATGCGACCGTTGGTCAGTTCCACCGGCAACCGCGGATGACGGCGGATCAGCGGCACCAGCCGATCGATCAGCAGCGAGGGATGCAGGCCGCGCGTTTCCGGCAAGCCCTGCAGGTCATCGGGGAACTGCTTGCCCCATATCCCGCACGTCAGACGCCCGGTCTGAATGGCCGGCGCCAGCAGTTGACGAACCTGGCGTTCCACGAAGCTGCGACGCTCCTCAACCACGATCAACTGGTCGCATTGCTCGGCAAACTCGCTGACGAGCTGGCCGTCCACGGGGTAACTGAGGCCGAGCTTGAGAATCGGCAATCGCCCGCTCAAACCCAGTTCTTCCAGGGCATGGACGAGGTAGGCGTAGGCCAGGCCGCCGGCAATGAAGCCCATCGGCACGCGCTCGCCCTTCTGGGGCTTGTGGATGATCGTGTTGATGCCCAGCCGGCGCGCCTCGGCGCAGACCGCGGCGTGGCGCTCGGCGATCGAGCATTCGCGGTCCCAGGTGCGCGGCGGCAACAGGACAAACTGATCGAGATGCGGCTCGATGTCGCGCTCGTAACTGAGCGAGCTGCGCTCGCGCGCATTCAGCTTGGGAAACTCGTTGGGCCTGACCTCCACCGAACCCCCGCCATCCGCCAGCGACGTGGGCATCATGTAGCCCATGTAAATGTTGCCGGCCTTACCGAGTTGGAACGACAGACCGATCCAGTCTTTCACTTCCTGCGCGGTGCTCGGCTCGAGCATGGGCAGGCGCAGATGCTCGGCAAGGAAGCGACTGTCGGCGGGAACCTGCGTCGAATCGCTCCACGGATCATCACCGCAGACGATCAGCGCGCCGCCCTCGCCTTTGCACCCGGCCATCACACCCAGCGCCAGTGCATCGGAAGCAACGTGCAGCCCGACGCTTTTGAACGCGGTAATGGCACGGCATTCGATCAACTGCACGCCGTTGACCATCGCCACGGACAGCGCTTCGTTGTTGGCCATGCGCGCCACAACGCCGTGCTCCTGGAGCAACGGTCCAATCGCCTGGAAGGTATCGAAGAAAGGAGCAATGGGAGAACCGGGGTATCCGGTCAGCAGGTGCACCCCGCCGGGCGTTTCGAGCGCGCCCTTGACCAGCAACTCATTCCCGGTATAGACCTCCCGCCCCGTTCCGTGGGTAAAACGCGGGTCGATTTTCATGGTAATCATCCGGGCCCTCTCGGGGCTGCCTCTACTGGGGCTGTCACGACGAGAGCCAACTGGGCCATTCATCCCTGCCCTACCACCCGGGCCGATGATCGCCGGAATTAACCGGCCATTGTATGAATCACCACCCTGCCTGACCAGACAAAAATCTCACAGGGACTTAATCCGGGGCGCTGAAAAAGGACGCAAGCACATACAAAACAGCAATTTATATAAAATTAAGAAAGCATGAAAATCATGCACGTCACGCCTGCTGCGCCACCTTGCGACGCCGGCGCAACTCCGCATCGATGAAGCCCTGCAACTCGCCATCCAGCACGCGCTGGGGGTTTCCCACCTCATGGCCGGTGCGCAGGTCTTTGACGCGGTTGTCGTAGAACACGTAGCTGCGAATCTGCGTGCCCCATCCCATCTTCAGATCGCCCTGTTCCGACTGCCGCTCCGCCTCTCGCTTCTCCTCCTCCATCTGTTCCAGCTTCGCTTGGAGAATCGACAACGCGATCTTCTTGTTCTGCACCTGGCTCTTCTCGTTGGAGCAGACGACCTGGATGCCGGTCGGCTTGTGCGTGATTCGGCAGGCCGTGGCCACCTTGTTCACGTTCTGCCCGCCCGGACCGCTGGACCGCGCATAAAACTCGATCTCGCATTCCTTCTCGTTGACGGTGGTGTTGGCATCCTCCACCTCCGCCACCACATCCACCGTGGCGAAGCTGGTCTGGCGCTTGCCCTGGGCGTTGAAGGGACTGACGCGCGCCAGCCGATGCGTGCCCCGTTCGCAATTCATGTAGCCATACGCGTAAGCGCCGCGCACGTGCAGCGTGACATCGCTGATGCCCGCTTCCTCGCCATCGTGGCGATCCAGTTCCTCGACCTTCCAGCCCTGCACATCGAAGTAATGCAGGTACATCCGCAGCATCATCTCGGCCCAGTCGTTGGCCTCCGTGCCGCCGTCGCCGGAGTAGATCGTCACGTAGCAGTTGCCCGCATCGTGCTTGCCGCTGAGCAAAGAGCGCAGCTCCACCTTCTCCATGGTCTTTTCAAGTTCGACCAATTGCTTGTCGACTTCTTCACGCGCGTCCTGGTCGCCCTCCTCCTCGGCCATCTCCCACAGCAGCGCCGCTTCGTCGATCTGCTCCAGCAATGCGCGCACCGGCTCCACCTGCGCTTTGAGCGCCTTCATCCGACCGATCACCTTCTGGGCGGCGTCCTGGTCGTTCCAGAAGTCGGCGGCGTTCATTTTTTCTTCGAGCCGGGCGATTTCTTTGGCTTTGGCATCGCAGTCAAAGAGAGTCGCGGATCGTTAAAATCCGCGCCCGCAACTCGTCCAGCGTTCCGGAAATGTTGTCGTGAATCATGGTCTTGCTCGGGGGGGTGATGCTCTGTGATTCAATCAAAGCGTGGGATTATAGCAGGGGCGGGGCCCGGGGCCCAGAGGGAATCCGTCATTGCCCCGATATTGCATCCGGACCTTCACCGCCTTGCGATTCAGGTCCGGCTTGGAATCGAATTAACGAACCAATCAACCAATCAACCAGTTAACTAATTCACCCGTCCTTGCCCTCCACCGTCACCGACTCCGGTGTCTCGATCCGGCGTTCGGTGAATTCGACTTCGATATGCTCCACACCAAATCCGCGCGCGATGCTGGTCAGCGTGCGCGTGGCCGACGACCGCACCTCCGACTGAAGCTCATCGCTCAATTCCAGGGCTTGCTGCTCGACCTGCGTGCGTGCCTCGGCGATCAGCCGGTTCTTCTCCTCGATGCTGAAACCCGGTCCCAACCCTTCGGCGATATCGCCCAGCAGGATCGGAAACACGCGAGCCGCCTGCTCGTCGTACAGCTTGATGTCCCGCACGTGGATGTCGTACTTGCAGGGCGGCATCTTCACCCCAAAGTCCGCGCCGCGCGAGGCGATCTCAAATCCCGGATCGCGTAGATCGAACTTGAAGTCCACGTGATATTCCAGGATCACCGACATCTTCTTCGAGGAGACGAACATCGTCAGCCAGGATTTGCCGAAGCTTCCGAACGGGTGCGATTCGGCGGTGACGATCGATCGGCTGATGACCTTGAACGCCACCAGTTCGCCAACGGCCCGCATGCGCTCGATGGTCTGGTGAATCGTGACGCTGGAGTCGGAGCCGAACAGCTTGCCCCGGCCCATCCGCAGCAGGACGAAGAGCACAATCAGGGCGCCCGCGCCGATCCCGATGCCGATCAGTAGGTCCGTCATGGGGCCGCTCCGTTGCAGATCGGGTCATTCAATCAACGCGCTTCCCTTCGGGTCACGGCAAACCTGGCGATCTGCGATCGCCCGCTAAATTCGTTCGCTGCGCTGCGCACCCGACTTAACCAGCTAACCAATAAACCAATTAACCTGTCATCCTACCACTGCCTTGATCGCCTGGCACAGCCGATCGACGTTCTTCTCGGTGATCCCGGCCACGTTGATACGCCCGGAGTTGACGATGTAGACCGCGTGTTCATCGATCAGGGTTTTCACATGCTCCGGCGTCAGCCCGGAGAAGCTGAACATGCCGCGCTGCGCGGTGATAAACGAATAATCGCCCGACACGTTATGCTCGGCCAGCTTGTCGACCAGCAGTTGACGTGTGCTGTTGATGCGGTTGCGCATGGCCGTCAGTTCATCGTGCCAGCGATGGCGAAGGTCCGCATCGTTGAAAACCGTCTGCACGATGGCCGCGCCGTGTGCGGGGGGATTGGAGTAATTGGTGCGGATGCACAGCTTGAGTTGGCTGGTGACGGCGGCTTGCTGTTTGGCGTTGGCTGCCACAATTGTGATCGCACCCACGCGCTCGTTGTACAAACCAAAGTTCTTCGAGAAACTGGAGCAGACGATCAACTCATCGCAGATGTTCGCCAGGGTGCGCAAGCCCTGGGCGTCTTCCTCCACGCCCTCGGCGAAGCCCTGGTAGGCGAAATCGACCAGCGGAAGAATGCCGCGCTCCTTGAGGAGTTGACCCACCTGCTGCCATTGCTCGTTGCTCAGGTCCGCACCGGTGGGGTTGTGGCAGCAGCCGTGCAACAGCACCACGTCGCCGGCCGGTATCTGCCCGATGGCCTCGATCATCTTGGCGAAGTCGACGGTATTGGTTGTCTTATCGAAGTAGGGATAGCTGTCCAGCGGCAGCTCCGCCGCGGTGAACACGCCCTTGTGGTTGGCCCAGGTGGGATCGGACAGGTGCAGCGTGGGAGCGTTGTGCACTTTCGCCAGGTAGTCCCCGGCAACGCGCAGCGCGCCGGTCCCGCCGGGGGTGTGGGCGGTAACCGCGCGGGGATCGTCCAGGTAGGGATGCGATTCGCCGAACAGATATTCGCGCACGCAGCGCCCGTAGGCCGGATCGCCCGTCATCGGCTTGTAGCCCTTGCTGGTTTCCTCCTTGAGGAGAATCTTCTCCGCTTCTTTGACGGCATGGAGAATCGGCGTCTTGCCCTCGGCGTCCTTGTACACGCCCACCGACAGGTTGATCTTGTCGGGACTGGGATCGGCGTTGAATCGCTCAGTCAGGCCAAGGATCGGATCCGGCGGCGCAACGGTAACTTGTTCAAACATGGCGAACTCCGTGAAAATCAGGGTGAACCGACCGGCAGTAGGATATCGTCGGGCGCTGCGCCGATCAACGGGCTTGTCCGGGGTACTGAATTCTGAGATAAACATGCACTCTATTAGCGCACAAGGAGCCGGAACACATGGACACCGTTCGACTGGGCATCATCGGGTGCGGCAGCATCGCCTCCAAGGTGCACATGCCGTACATGAAGGACGTCGAGGGGCTGGAATTCGTCGCTGTGGCCGACCAGGTCGAAGCCAATCGCACACGGGCCGTGGAGACCTACGGCGTGGAGGGCTTCGACGATGGCATCGCCCTGATGGAATCGCGAAAAATCGACGCCGTCCTCATCACCACCCCCCACTACTCCCACCCCGAGCTGTCGATGGCGGCGATGCAGCGCGGCCTGCACGTGCTGACCGAAAAGCCCGTGGCCGTGACCGCACAGGCCGCCCAGCAGGTCAACGATTTCCACGCCAAACACCCGGACCGGGTGTACGCGGCGATGTTCCAGCAGCGCACCCGCCCCGCCCACAAATACATCAAGCAACTGATCGAAAGCGGCCAACTCGGCGACGTGATGCGCGTCAACTGGATTATCACCGACTGGTTCCGACCCAACTACTACTTCGCCACCGGCTCGTGGCGCGCCACGTGGAAAGGTGAGGGCGGCGGCGCGCTGATCAACCAATGCCCCCACAACATCGACCTGATGATCTGGTGGGCCGGGATGCCCCAGTCGGTCATCGCCGATACCCACCTGGGCAGGCACCACGACATCGAGGTGGAAGACGAAGTCACCGCGATCTTCCGTTATCCCAACGGCGCGTCGGGCGTGTTCATCACCTCCACCGGCGAAGCGCCCGGCACCAACCGGCTGGAAATCACCGGCAGCCGCGGCAAGGTCGTCTACGAATCCAACAGCGAAACCGGCGAAATCTACAAACTCCAGTTCACGCAAACCGCCGTCGCCGTGCCCGAGTTTTCCGCGAGCGTGCAGGAGATGTTCCCGGTGATCGATTGCCGGGTCGACGACGTCACCCCGCCCGATTACCCCCCGCCGCATCACAAGACGATCACGCAGAATTTCGCCGATGCGATTCTCGGCAAGGCCGAACTGGTCGCCCCCGGCGAGGAAGGCATCCACTCGATCGAACTGGCCAACGCCATGCTCATGGCCGGCGTCACCCGGCAGCGCATCGAACTGCCCATGGACCGCAGCGCCTTCGACGCCTTCCTGAAAGACCTGATCGCCAAGTCGGATCGGTGATCGGATATCGGGTTAGCGGGTTGATTAGTTAACTTGTTTATGTTGCCGCTTTGTGTTGCCGCGTACACCCGGTGCGCGGGTCGATCATCAACTGCCCTTGGCCGGGGCGGTCATGTTCGGATCCATTTCCACGCGCACGTGCACCTCGGTGAACTGCTTGGCGACCACGGCCGGAAACGCCGGGGGTTTGCTGTCGAGGCGGTAGTTCTGCCCCGGATGCAGCGTGACGTAATCCTGAATCGTCTCCACCGGATTGCCGTTCGAGGTGCAGTAATCGTAAAAGATTTTGTAGCCGTGGAATTCACTGGTGATGTTTTTCATCTTCAGGCGCGTCATGTAGGCCTTTTCCTGGTCGTTGGATTGATCGGTCAGTATCCAGGCCTCAAAGCGCTCGATGTCGTAATGCGGGGTGGTTTTGGCGCCCTCGGGAATGACGGCCTTGTAGGGCGTTTTGTTGGGCGGGACACGCTCATCGGGATGCGGCTGTCGCACCACCGGCTTCTCGACCACCGGCGGCGGCGGCGCGGCCTCCCGGTTCGACAGTATGACGGCCAGTACCGCCACGATCACCACCGCCACCATGGCGATTCCCATAAGAAGCATTGCGGTATTACCGGATTTGCGGCGGCGCAGCCGAGGCCGGTGGTACGGCGCCTGTTGATAGTAACCCGGCCCAGACGCCTGGTGGTACTGAGCAGGGTCATAGCCATAGTTCTGCGGGGGGCCCTGGTTCTGCATCGACGCCTGCGCCATGGCCTCGGCGGGATCGGCCGGAGCGGGCGGAACTTCTGGAAATTCGGGCCGATCGCCATGTGCCGGCGGGACCTGCGCTACGTGCTGTGGCTCGGAGGGTGGATGAGGCACCCGCACCGCCTGATCGCACTTGGGACACTTGATCACTTTGTTCGCGTATGAATTGGGAACGCGCAACTTACTGTCGCAACGGGGGCAACGGAGTCGGATCATGATGCCATACCTTGGATAAAACGGGCCTCGGGCAATACCATGGGGCGGGACCGTTATCTTATCACATCCGGACAGCGGATTAAACCACCGAGCCCGGATCGCAGCCCGTCGCAACGGGTCCACGTACAGGCCGGGGGAATAGGGATTGCCGTCGTCGGGCCGGAAAAGACAAAACCCGCGGTTCACGCGGGCCTTGACGCCAATGCCCCCCCAGGGACTCGAACCCCGAACCAACTGATTAAGAGCTATAACGGTCAACCGCTGGAGACCCTACAGACGGTACCGGAAAATCGCGCCAAGTTCTAGCTCGGCAGTGTTTTGCGGTGCATGTTTAGGGTGTATGGGTATCCTCAACTACCGCCACCAGCGAGACACGACGCGGCCCCGCCTCGTAGTCCGGCCGTGCGTCTACTCTCTCGTCGATCGTGACGCGAGAGAAACCGAACATAACGTCGGCGTGATGCAAGTCTGCAACGTCGGGCATGTTCCCGTGATCGGGTCGGGCATCGGATTCAAGCCGAGGAAGAAGGGCGAGAATGGACACCTGATTGTCTCGCCGCAGTCCATCAACGGTCAAGAACTGACGCAGGAGCTCAAGCCCGGGCACGTCGCCATGCTTAGATTCGAGCTTGACGGTTTGCCGGATACCGGCTTGCTCGGTCCGGCGCAGGTTTGGACGATCGTTGGCGATAGCTTCACCGCGAGCCGCCGCGACATGCGGAAGTTCGCCGAAGACCGTACAGCAGCTAAGAAGTCTTCGGATTGACTCCGGTATAGCTAAGCCGCCCCCATCAACTCCAAGTACATCTCCTCCAGCGCCTCGGCCTCGGCCCGGAGGTCGGCGTTCTGCGGGTCGTAGCGCAGGTACGTCTTGACCTCCAGCAGCTTCCGCTCGACGGCGGTAAGCCGCGTGCGCCACTGCACGCCGCGCACGGCCTCCATGTGCTCGCGGTCGGCCTTGCCAGCCATGAGCTTCTTACGCTGTCGGTCGCGCTGCTCGGCCTTGAATCGCTCGAGGTTTCGCGCGTTGTACGCTGCCTGCGGGTCGTTGTTGCTAGTCAGCATCGATCATGCTCCTGAACTGGTCGACCAACTTGCTCGGCGGCTCGGTCGGCGGGGGTGTTGTTTCCTTGGGTACGTAGCGCTCGACGTAGGCGGCGGTGTACGCCTCGGCGTCCACGCCGTCGGGCCATCCGTCCGGCGGGCTGTCGATGTCGGCGTGCCCGGCGTCTGCCCAGGCGGCGGCGCGGGCGAACTCGGTGTGCTCCGGCTTATGCATGGGCTTCCAACTCCTTGAGCTTCCGCGCGTCGTCGCCGCGCCACTCGCGGATGCGCGGGGCGAGAGAAGTGCTGAGCTGCGCGGCCGAGCGGTTGACGCGCTCGATCGCCCGGTCGTGGCTCGCCAGCGACTCGCAGTCGTCCGGGCAGAACGTCTCGCGGGCGATGCCCAGCAGTTCCGCGTGCTGCTCGTCGCTGAGGCCCGACAGGTACGCCGGTGCCGTGAGCACCGCGGCGACGGAGCGGCGGTCGTCGGCGCGGATGAGGTCGACCACGAACCGGAACGGCTCGTTCTCGCGCTGCATGTGCGCCCTGATCTCGACGCCCATCGCGTCGGGGGCCTTGGGGCGGACGGCGGCGTCGATGCGCTGCTCAATAGACTCTCTGCTCTGCGTGAGGCGATCGAGCCTCGGCTCCACCGCGCGCAGCGACCGCTCGATCGCGCCCTGCGCCGCGGCGGCCAGCTTCTGCGTGTCGCGCACGCCGGACTTCTGCACGGCGACGATCTTCTCGTACACGCCGTAGATCGACCGCTGCGCCTCGACCGCGTCGGGGATGTCGGAGGGCGCGCCG